>SLJD01000060.1 GCA_007135295.1 Phycisphaerales bacterium | reverse complement strand
TCGGGATTGCCCGCCCGCGTTTCGGACTGGAGTTGCCCATCCGTTCGGGGATCTGACTCAGACTGTCCGCTTGACTGCTGATTGCGGACTTTGGCATGCGCCGACGCGCCGTCTGGTTTGCCTGCCTCTGATCTGTCCGATTGCTGCTCGGCCGGGGCCGGCATCTGCTTGCCGGTGTTTTTCTCACCGCCGCTGGGCGAAACAATCCGCACCGCTCCATCGTGTCGATGTTTGCCCTTCCGGTCGGCATCATCGGCGGGTGGTTCTTGCGCACCATCGCGCGGATTCTGCGCCGCCGTGTGCGTCAGGCCGAGCCATTGCAGGGCTGCGAGAAGTTCGGGATCAAGATCCTCAGCCGCTTCGTCGCCGAGCTTCAGCTCTCCGGTTTCCGGATCAATGACGCCGGCGTCGATCAGTTCCGCGATCGCCTCGCGCAGCTCGGGATCCAGGTCCTCGTTTCCGATTCCCGGCCAGAGCCGGTCATGGCCCGCGGCAACGGGCGCATCGTCTTGCTCCGAGGCATCAACCGAACCGCCGTTTTCAATGGGCTGACGGGCGTTTGCGTCGGTGTTTTGACGCGGCCGCCCACGCCAGTTCCCCTCATCCGCCGTCTGGAGCGTGCGATTGAACCGCGGCGATTCGTCAGATGACGCGCGTGACGAACGGCCGCCATGAGCCAGGTCGGCTCGCTGGGGAGCGGTTGAGTCGATCAGCGCCGGCACGGGGTTCGTCATCGGGTTCGTCCTCTGCGCCTTCGACATCCACACCGAAGGTCCGCAGTCCCTCAAGCAAATCCGCTGCCAGTCTGACTTCTTCTTCTCCGCGCAGTTCGCGAATAACCTTTGAAGCGGCAAATGCGTTCATGGCGTCGATGTACGCTACCGCCTGATCGAGGTCGCCGTCGCGGGTCATTTCGAGCAGCATGTCCTTGGCCTGCCGGGCTGGCAGTCGCTCCATCGTCTGCACGGCCTTGGCGAACTGCTCATCTTCGCGCAACCGGCGCTGCTCTTCGATCGACTCTTCCCACGCCGCCTGCCTCCGCTTAAGTTCGGCTTCTCGGCGATCAAGCTCACGTTCCCGCTCGTTGAGCATCGCAGCCAACTGCCGCTTCGTGTCCTCCATCCTCCGGACGGCATGCTCAGACTGATCGTCAATGGCGTCGGACAGTTCAATGCGTACTTCGCTGGACAGCGGCGGCCGCTCAAGCCGGGCTTCCTCGACCATTTCCTCCCGCCGGGCTTCTTCCTCGGCTTCGGCTTCGGCCCGAAGTCGCTGCTCCTCCGCCACCGTCGGCGCGAACAGTTCACGCAGCGCTTCAACGCGGTCGGCGCTGAGGCGGTCGGTCAACCCAAGCCAGGCGACGAACATGGCCAGTGCGAGAAGGTGAATGACGGCAAGAAGACTGATCATGCCCCAGATCGCTTTCATCGCCACTGCTCCTCCCGAACGGTCGATCCAACCCGCGACTCGTGACCATACTCGGATTCATCTTTGATCTCAGCGGCACCGAACGGCCGAGCGCCAGCACGCATGACCGCCATTTCATCAAGCGCAGCCGCTTCAACTCGCTTCTGCTCCGCAAGCCACTGCTCGTACCGCTTGTCGCGGAGCAGTTCCACCGCCCGCCGCTGGCGTGACGCTTCGAGCAGATCGTTCCGTGCGCGCTCCAACTGCTTGTGCACTCCAGCGAGTTCAAGCACGATCCGCTGGGCTTTTCGCATCACGTGCAGCGAAGCCCCGGCCCGGAGCCGAAGCGCCTGGACGTCGATCGAGCCGTGCAGATCGGCGCGCAGCTCGGACTTGTCGCTGGCGAGGTGGCTCTGATACGTGCGGAGCTGTTGCTCGAGTTCCTGCCGTCTGGCCTGGATCTCCGCGAACTCGCGCTGTTTCTTCTGCTCAACACGATGCCGGGCGTCGAGCACGGGTTGTAATGAAAATTGAAATCGAGCCATGGCTGGCACTCCCGGCGTCTACACACACGCTCCCGTCCATCTCATCGACCGGCGCCCGATGCGGCATGACCCGCCTGCCCATTTGCTGTGGCGGGTGGCCGGCGGCCAGCTTCATGCTGTTCCGCAGCGGCGGCAAGCTCAATGAGCGCCCGGCAGGTGTGCGGGTACGATGCGGACTGCCTCGCATCCTGTCGCAGGAACTCATCGATCGAGGACTTCAACGCGATCGCCACGTCGCAATCAGGGTTCGAGCCCTGGGCATACGCGCCGATGCGAATCAGTTCCTCAGCTTCCGCATACGCCGACATCAGCCGCAGCAGTGTCCGGCGGGCGGAGATATGATGCTCATCGCAGACGGCATCAGCCACGCGCGAAATCGATTCCATTGGATCAACCGCCGGAAAGAAACCCTGACCGGCCAACTTGCGCGACAGCGCGATATGCCCGTCAAGGATGCCCCGCGCTGCGTCGGAAACCGGCTCGGTGAGGTCATCACCTTCGACGAGCACACTGTAGATCCCGGTGACCGACCCGCCGCACTCCATCGCCCCGGCCCGTTCGAGCAGCGTCGGCAGGATGGCGAACACCGACGGCGTGTACCCCTTCGTTGACGGCTGCTCTCCAACGTTCAAGCCTATCTGCCGCTGCGCCTGAGCCAGCCGCGTGATCGAATCCATCATGAGCATGACATCCCGACCGAGGTCGCAAAAATACTCCGAAACCGTCGCTGCGAGCAACGCCGCCCGAACACGCAGCAGCGGCGATTCGTCACCCGTCGCCACGATCACCACCGATCGTGCCAGGCCGTCCGGGCCGAGCGTCTGCTCAACGAATTCACGCACCTCGCGGCCGCGTTCACCCACCATTGCGATTACGCTGACATCGGCTTCGCAGTTGCGCGCAATCGAGGCAAGGAGCGTCGACTTGCCGACTCCCGGCCCGGCAAAGACGCCGACCCGCTGTCCCTTGCCGAGCGTCGCCATCGCATCGATCACGCGCACTCCGGTCGGCAGGGCTTGGTCGATACACCGGCGGGACATGGCGGAAGTGGGTGGAGGGTTGATGGGTCGCGCCACCGTATCGCGCAACGGGGCGCCACCGTCGATCGGTTGACCGAGCCCGTTCATGATACGCCCGAGCAGCGATTCGCCGACCTGGGCCGTCTGGGCAGACTGCTCGCCGACGACCGGCATGCCCGGCGATATGCCGTCTCCGGGGCCGAACAGCATGACCACACTCTTGCTGCCGTCAAAGCCGACAACTTCCCCGCGGGCGATCGGCTGGGTGGCTCGCCCCCGGCCGTTGTGGCGAACACTGACCAGAGCGCCGACCGGAAGGGGCAGGTCACGCACAAGGATGCTCAAGCCGCGCACAGCATCCACCGAGCCGACGATCCGCCGGGGTTGAATCTGCTCAAGCGTGCGCAACTGGTTGTTCAGATGCAGGTCGGTCATGTCAACAATCGATACCGCCCATCATGATTGATCCCGGGCGCTTTCATCCTTCTCAGCCGGCGGTTCAGCAACATTTGAATCCGGATCGATCGCCAATGCTTCGTCGCCGACCGTCTTCGCTGCTTCAGTTTCATTCGTCCCCGTCGGCAGCAAGGTGTCGACGATGCGGTCAATCTGCTGTTCGATCCGGGCGTCAATCTGACCGCCTTCAGTTGAGACCACACAGCCGCCTCGCGTCATCGAAGGGTCCTCAACCAGCGTGGCTTCCCGGCATTGCCGAATATTCTGCAACAACTCTGGCAGCACGTCCTCGACCGCCGGCCGATCATCGGGGTGGATCGTCACCGCGACACTGCTCGGTCGGGTGATAAGCTGCAGTGCTTCGGCCACCTGATCCTGAATGACCGTCGGGTCGATGTCGACGACGCGATAGACGACCTTCTCCGCAATCGCCATCGCGAGCGTGAGCACTTCCTCACGCCCCTGCATGAGCAGGTGCTGACGATCAGCATCCCACTGCGAAACTGCCGCCTGCCAGTTCTCCAGCAACTGATCGAGTTTCTGCCGGTACTCGGCGATGGTCTCCTCGCGAGCGGACTGCTCGCCGACGGATCGCCCCTCGGCGAGGCCCTTGTCATACCCTTGCTGATACCCCTTGTCCGACGCCTCGGCGACAAGCTGATCGGCCTCGGCCTGCCCGCGCTGCTTGATCTGCTTTGCTTCGGCACGGGCGCGTTCGAGGATGGCTTCGCCCTGCTGATGCAGATCACCAAGGTCGAGCACGATCGCCTCATTGAGCAGCCGGTCGGCCTGCCTGTTCTTGATCACCGTCATGCGTCAACCACCCCCGCAGGACACGGCCATGCGATAACACGGTCGCTTGAATGACGGACTGATGCCGCCCGACTCATACGACGACATCCTTCTCACCACCCCGGCCGGAGATGATGATCTCGCCCGCGTCTTCGAGGCGTCGGACGATATCGACAATGCGTTGCTGGGCAGCTTCGACATCGCTGATGCGGACCGGCCCCATGTATTCCATGTCCTCCTTGATGAGCTCCGATGCCCGGCCGGACATGTTGGAGAAGATCTTCTCCTTGAGTTCCTCGCTCGCCGTCTTGAGCGCCAGGCAGAGTTCGTCGTTGTCGACCTCTTTGAGAACGGACTGAATCCCCTTGTCGTTGACGAGGAGAATGTCTTCGAAGACGAACATGAGCCGGCGGATTTCCTCGACCAGATCCGGGTCCTCGGCTTCGATGCCTTCCATGATCGACTTCTCCGTGGCCCGATCGGAGAGGTTGAGCATTTCCGCGACCGTCTCCACGCCGCCGACCCGCTCCATGGAATGCATGAGCATGTTCGACAGCCGCGATTCGAGGCCGGACTCCACCTCGCGGATGACCTCCGGGTTGGTCTGCTCCATGTTCGCCACACGCCGGACGACCTCGATCTGCTTCTGCGGCGCAAGGCCGACGAGAATCTCCGCCGCCTTGTGATGCGGCAGGTGGCTCATGATCAGTGCGATCGTCTGCGGATGCTCATCCTGAATGAACGTCAGGAGGTTCTCACTCTCCGCCTTCTGCAGGAAAGAGAACGGCGTCTTCTGCACCTGCGTCTGAATCTGGGAGATGACCTTCTCAGCGAGTTTCGGATCAAGCGAGTTCTTGAGCAGTTGCTTGGCGTAGTCGAGTCCCCCTTCACGGGCATACTTCGCCGCCAGGCGCATCGTGTAGAACTCTTCCACGATGGCTTCGCTCAGGGGCTTGGGAACCTCACCGAGTGACGCCAGATGCCGCGTCACTTCTTCGACCATCTCTGACGGCATTTCCTTGAGCAACGTGGCGGCCGCGTCCTGATCCACGGTCAGCAACAGGACGGCTGCTTTGGTCGCGCCATCGAGTTCCTCTGGTGAGTTGGGAAGTTTCTGACCGGGGCGGAACACCATACGGCTTGGCCTTTCACTGCTCGTGCTTCATCCACCGACGCAATAGCCCGGCCGCCTCATCCGGATCGGTGCTGATCATGTCGTTGATCTGATCGAGCATCTGCTGGTGACGAAGCGCTTCGTCATCCATTTCGATCCCTTCCATTACCGGGGCGTCCTCATCGGCCTCCCCGACCATCTCCGTCTCATCGACCTGAAGAGCCGGCGGGACACCCACCAGTTCCTGCGCGGTCGGAAGCTCTTCCCGCGTGTTGGCACGCCGCACCATCAGGAACATCATCGCCAGACTGATCAGCGCCAATGTGCCGAGCCCGGCATACTTGACGAGCCCATCCACGCCTTCGCCGGCGATCCCCCCGGCGGCCGGCGTGCTCGCGCCCGCACGGGCAGCAGGCATCACATCCTCGAAGTCGTGCACCATGTTGACAACGACCGTTCCCGGCTCCGCGCCGTCCGCGCCGGCGGCGATCAACGGCCGGACGTACTCACGCAGTCGGTCCGCATAACGCTCATAGACCTCATCGAGCTGCGCCGCGGTCGGGTCAACGTCATCATCCTCCTGCTCGAACCGGAACAGGCGCACGAAGTACGACTTCGGCACGCCGATCGTCGTGTTGACCACCTGCGCGAAACCGCGAGGATCGTTCACCCGGCTCGTCTCCTCGGGAAAACGAGGAACCATGCGGGTGTCAGATCTTTCGTCGGACATCTGCCGGCCCCCGGCGTCACTGCCGGCAATGCTGACGCCAGTATTCGGGAGCACGCCGGGCTCGCCTCCCGATGCTCCGCCCTGGGCGAGGAAGTTCCGCATCTGCTCCCGCGCGACGCCCAGCCGCGGTTCATCGAACGACCGCCGCTGCAGAATCTCCGACGTCGTGTCGGGGATCACGTTGACGGAGACGACCGCACCGGGGATGTGAACCAGCGCTTCCTGAATCTTCCTTCGCAGATAAACCTCATGGGCTTCCTTAATCTCAAGATGGCGGTGGCCGGACAGATCCTCATCATTCCGCGCCCGCCACGATCGGCCCGCACGCGCGTCCACCACGGTGACGTTCTCCGCGGGCATCCCGGCCACGGAACTGGCCACGAGATTCGCGATCGCGTCCACCATCGTCTGATTGATCTCCGATGTCCGTGTGACAACGTTGACCGACGCCTCAGGCCGGATGTTCGCCCGGCCGATGCCTGGCAGGCCTTCCGGCTGATCAATGAGCACCTTCGCCCGCGAGACATCATCCATCGCTTCAATCATGCTGCCGAGCACGCTCATCTTCGCGATCATGACCCGCTGCTGATTCTGGTGCCGGCTGCGGAAAGGGCTGTCCTGCTCGATCAGGGTTGAAAAGTCGATCTGCGCGCCATCGATCAGGCGGCTTTCGTGGAGCTGCGCAAGCACGGTGTACTTCTGATCCGACGGGACGTACAGGCGGCCGTCACGCTCCTGGTACGAAATGTTCATCGTCTCCAGGTAGTTCAGCGCCTGCGTGCGGCTGTCACCCGCCAGTTCGATCGGCAGGACCGCCATGCTCGATCGGCCGGCGTACAACGCAACGAGGAACAGCGTCATCACGATGATGATCATCAGCGAGCCGATGAGCATTTTCGTGGTGGCGTTCAATCCACGCAGTTGGGCGTGAATGGTTTGTATCAGACGTTGCAGCACCTGCATCGAGTCGGCCTCCTGCCTGACGATGACGAGTCGTTCCTCCGTGAATCGGCGTCACGCGGACCCGGCCCTCCTGGCCTCGGTCGTCGCTCGCGGACCGCCGATCCCTCCAGGATCAGATTCTCACCTGCTTAATTTCCTCATAAGCGTCCATCACCTTGTTGCGAACCTGAAGAAGGAGCCTGAATGCCGTATCGGCCTTCTGGGTGGCGATCATGACAGTTTCCACGTCATCACGACGGCCGGCGGCAAGATCCTCCATCGCTTCCTTGGCGTCCTGCTGCAGTTCATTCACCCGGTCGATCTGATCCTGCAACG
>SLJD01000364.1 GCA_007135295.1 Phycisphaerales bacterium | reverse complement strand
ATTCCATGGCAGACGACACCGCGCACAATACCCCCGCCGCGTCAGCCGGATCAGGGGCGAACGACTACGACGGCGACCTGTTCGACGTCGTCGAGCAGTACGCACGCTTCTGCGCCGCTGAGGCCAGGAATCTCGATTTCGACATCATCCACGCGCATGACTGGATGACCTACGCGGCCGGACTGCGCATCGCCCGGGTCACCGGCAAACCGCTTGTTGTGCATATTCATTCCACGGAGTTCGACCGGGCCGGCGAGCACATCAACCGGCACATCTACGACATTGAACGTCGCGGCACGCACGGGGCGATTCGCGTCATCGCGGTGAGCCAGTTAACGAAGAACATCATGATCAACCGCTACGGACTCCGCGACCACCAGGTCGAGGTGGTGTACAACGGCGTCGACCTCGAGCCGCGCGACGTCGGGATGACCGGCATCCGGAGCAAGGATCGCATCGTGCTGTATTTCGGGCGCATCACCCATCAAAAAGGCCCGGAGTACTTCATTCGTGCCGCGAAACGCGTGCTCGACGTGATGGATGACGTCAAGTTCGTCGTCGCCGGCTCGGGTGACATGGCCAAGCGAATGATCGAAATGGCGGCGGAACTCGGCATCGGGCACAAGGTGCTGTTCACCGGGTTCCTGCGAGGCAAGGACATTCAGCGGATCTTCGCCATGGCGGACCTGTACGTCATGCCGTCCGTTTCCGAGCCATTCGGCATCGCCCCGCTCGAAGCGATGAGCAACGACGTACCGGCTCTCATCAGCCGTACGTCCGGCGTTTCGGAGATTCTGCGGCACGCGCTGAAAGTCGACTTCTGGGACGTCGATGACATCGCCAACAAGGTTGTCGCGGTGCTGAAGTACCCGCCGCTTCAGCGGGCCCTGCGCGAGCATGGGGCGTTCGAGGTGCGCGGCCTGACGTGGGACGGCGCTGCCGAGCGGTGCGAACAGATCTATCGCGATGTGCTGCGCGAAATGCATGAGCTGACCGGGCCAGCCACGCCCCCGACGCTCACCACAACCACAAAAGGCGGGCCGAGGTCGTAATCGTCCCGGTTTCGCCCCCTGCCGGATGATGCCGCCGGCTTCATACGAAAAAACGCCCGCCGTTCGGGACGGCGGGCGTGGTGTATGTAATGGTTCCGCGGCGACTTTGTCGCCGAGCGATTACTGCGTCCAGTTACTGAGCAGCGAGCCCAGGTCAGCGCCGCCGACTTCGCAGTCGCCGGTCAAGTCGGCCGGGCAGTCGTCGCAATCATCGCACGGCCCCCACTCGCTGAGCAGGATGCCAAGGTCCGCGCCGCCGACCGTGCCGTCACCGGTCAGGTCGCCGTCGATCCCGCATTCATTCGCGGCTGCTTCCACGCAGGCGCTGTCCCATTTGGTTTCGCAGCAGAACGGGTCTTCGGCGCAGACGGCCTTGCAGCATTCGCTGTCGTCGCAGCCGGCGGAGCCGTTCGACTCGAAACATGAACCAGCATCCGAATCGCCGCAACCGGCACATTGCTCCATGGCGTCTTCAGCGCACACTTCATCCCACTCCGTGTCGCAGCAGAACGGATCCTGGTCGCAGATGGTTTCGCAGCAGGATTCATCATCGCAGCCGGGAGTGCCGTTCGGTTCGAAGCAGCTTCCGTCGCCGGGGCACGGTCCGGTTTCGAGGCAGTCGGGGTGGTCGGCCGCGGCGCTGGCGCAGATGCCGTCCCACGAGGTGTTGCAGCAGAAGGGGTCAGCTTCGCAGATGGTTGCGCAGCAGACGGGGTCCTCGCAGCCGGGGGTGCCGTTGTTGGAGAAGCAGTCGCCGTCACCAGGGCATCCGTCCGGCAGGTCAAGGCACGCTTCGATGTCGACGGCAATGTCGGCGCATGTCGCGTCCCACTCCGTGTCGCAGCAGTACGGGTCTTCGGCGCAGACGGCTTCGCAGCAGGTGGCGTCATCGCAGCCCGGGGTTCCGTTGGCCTGCAGGCACTCGCCGGAGCCGATCGCGCCACATTCCGCGCAGAGCGTTTCCGCCTGTTGAGCACATGTCGCATCCCATTCGGTGTCGCAGCAGAAGGGATCTTCCGCGCAGACGGCCTGGCAACAGACGAAATTGTCGCAGCCGACGGTATTGTTCGCTTCAAAGCAGCCCCCTTCGCCGGGGCATGATTCATCGCAGATGCCCTGGGGGAAGGCGAGGGCCTGCTGGAGACCGCTGATTTCAATGCCGGTGCCGCGGTTGCCCTGCTGGTCGGGCCAGTCCGGGCCGCAGCCGGTGCAGTTGTGCACGCCGATGACCTCGCCGGTTTCAACGTGGAAGACGGCTGAACCGGAGTTGCCGCCGGTCGTGTCGGCTTTGTACTGCAACAGCGTGCCGGACTGTTCCACGTACGGGCCGGTGTGCTCGGTCTGCACCTGGCTCCATTCGTTGGGCAGTTCGGTGCTTGTGGTCGTGCCATACCCGCGAATGCGGATGTTGCCCTGCGGAGACGGGGCGGCTGATGCGAGGGTATAGGCCTCGCCCTGTGCTTCGAGCGGTGTCAGGCCGGTGTTGCTGTTATCAAAGGTGCCGAAGTACGCCCAGTCCTCGCCGCACCCGTCGTCCTGAAACTGAATCGACTCGGTGTGCACGGGGTACTGGTCATCGGGATGGGCGAAGTTGATCGACCCATCGGGGTCTGACAGCGGCGGGTTGAATTCGATGACTTCCATGCGGTTCGGATCGAACCCGCCGAAGAACCCGGTCGTGCAGTGGCCGGCCGTCAGAAAGCACCGCTCGCCGACAAGAAAACCGGTGCAGCCGACGGGGCGAATGCGGGCGTCGGGCGCGCCTTCGGCGAGTTCGCGGTCATCACTGTCGCCGCAGATCGTCGCAATGGTTTCGCCCCCGGGTTCGCCGGCCTGCACGCGGTCGACTTCCAGACGGCTTGCGCCGGTGTCGGGAGCGGCGAGCACCTCGACGCGGACGGCCGAGCCGTTGAAATACGCCGAGGTGTTGTTCCACTGTGTGAGACTGCGCGCATCAAGGTGCTGCTCGGCCCCATCCTTGAGCGAAGTGATGCGCAGGCGGGCGTGGTCGCCGTCGCGGATGGAGCCGGCAAGTTCGACGTCTCCGAAGACGAGCCGCACCCACTCGGCCCGTTCGACTTCAATCACTTCGCTGAACACGACCTGTTGCTCGCCGCGTTCACCGGGGCGGGCTTCAACCAAGCCGGAGTCCACGTTGACGGGGACGTCTTCCCATTCGAGGGGGGCGGTCTGCCCGTGGGCCGTGCTAGTGAGGCCCGCGCCGCCGATGGTGACGGCAGCGGCCAAGGCCGCGATGTGATGCTTCCAGCCGCCGGGACAGGTCCAGCCTCTGCGGGTTTGCGTTTGTCTCTGGTCGGGCACGGTCGTCTCCTCCGCTGAAGTGTTCGCCGGCCCGCCGTCAGCGACGCGACCCCAGGCCGGTCAGATCGGGACAGAATCGTCCCGGGGCGAGACTACCCGATTTACCCCCGCATGCCAATACCGTTTTTCAAAGTTACTGCATAAAATCCGGTGTATCTGCAATGAATCGACGCGGCGAATCAGCGGTTCCGGCAGGCGAAAGACGCTCCGGCCGGCGATTCGGGTGTGATTTCAGCCGCAGCCGGCTTCATCTATACTGCTGATCCCGTGTCGACATCGAGCCGATTCAACTCAGGCATGCACGTCCTGCACGTCATCTCATCGCTGGACCCTCGCGGCGGCGGTCCGGTGGCGGCGTTATCCGGACTCGCCTCGGCGCAACTCGACGCGGGAATGACGGTCTCCGTCGCTGCAACGTACCGCCAGGAAGCTGAACAGGCCGTCGCGAACCGTCTGCGCGATCTCGGGGTGCGAATGCACCTCATCGGCCCGACGATGACCCCGCTGATGTGGCATCCGCGGCTGGCCGCGACGCTTCGCCATGCGATGGACAACGCCGACGTCGTGCACATTCACGCCATGTGGGAAGAGATTCAGCACCGCGCGTGCCGACTCGCCCGGCAGCGCCGCATGCCGTACATCATGCGCCCGTGCGGCATGCTCGATCCGTGGAGTCTCGCCCAGTCGTCGCTCAAGAAGCGTGTGTACATGCGATGGCGGCTGAACCGCAACCTGCGCGAGGCCTCAGCGATTCATTACACCACGCCGCAGGAACGCGACCTCGCCGGTTCGCTCAACATCCCGGCCCCGGCGGTCGTCGAACCGCTCGGCGTGGACCTCAGTGAGTTTGAGACCTTGCCGGATCCGGATGCTGCCCGGGCGAAATACCCCCAGCTTGCCGACCGGCCGGTCATGGCGTTTCTCGGTCGCGTGTACCCCGGCAAGGGGCTCGAACATCTCATCCCCGCGATGGCGCAGATGACACGGACGGACGCCATGCTTCTCGTCGTCGGCCCGGACAACACGGGATATCAACAGGAACTGACGGCGATGGCGGAGGCGCACGGCGTGTCCGATCGCATCATCTTTGCAGGGCTGCTCAACGGAAGGGACCGCATCGAAGCGCTCGTGGATGCGACGCTGTTCACCCTGCCGAGCGATCATGAGAACTTCGGCATCGCGGTGGTCGAAGCCCTTGCCGCGGGTACGCCGGCTGTGATCTCTGAGGAAGTCGCCATCGCCGGCGAACTCGAAGAAGCAGGCGTGTGTGGCGTCAGCCCGCGCGAGCCGGGCGCCCTGGCGGCGACGCTCGACCAATGGCTCAACGACGACATGATGCGGCAGGAGGCCGCGGACCGCGCCCGGCCGTTCGTGCGGTCGCGATACAACTGGTCGCAGATCGCCCGCAACTGGCAGCAGCATTATGAACGTCTGCTGGACGGCAGCACGCCCGCGGCGGTGGAAGCGCCGGTCCCATGACTGACAAAGGAATGGAAGCAGATGAAAGGCCGGCTGAGCGGCGGCCCATCCGGCTGATCATCCAGCAGCCGAGTCTGCGGCGGTACCGCGTGCCGGTGTATCGCGAACTGGCGCGGCGCGACGGCATTGACCTGACCGTGCTGTACGGCGATCAGGCGGAAGTCGGCGGCGCCGAGCCGGACGGCTTCCGGGGCCGGCCCGTTCCGCTGTCATCGTTCCGCCTCGGGGGCCGAACGCTGCTCTGGCATGGTCCGCAATGGTGGGCAGCAAGCCGCCGGCACACTGATGTGCTGCTCCTGTCGTGGAGCGTCAACTATCTCAGTCTCGTGCCGGGACTCATTCGCGCGAAACTTGCTGGCGTACCGACGGTGCTGTGGGGGCACGGCTATTCCAAGAGCGAGCATCCGGTCCGGCGGTTCATCCGCAACCTCGTCGCCCGCCTCGCGACCACGCTGCTGTTCTACAACCACACGACCGCCAGGCAGTTCGAACGCGAAGGGTGGAACCCGGACCGGCTGTTTGTGGCGCTCAACGCGCTCGATCAGGATCCGGTCCAGGCGGCCCGAGCGGACTGGCTGAGCCGGCCGGATGACTTGCGGGCGTTCCAGGCCGAGCGCGGCCTTGACCGGGGGCCGGTCGTGCTCTTCGTGTCGCGGCTCTATGAAGACAATCGCGTGGACCTGCTGATCGACGCGATGGCGGAACTGTGCGAGGCCGTCCCGGATGTGCGGCTGGTGGTGATCGGCAGCGGGCCGGCGCAGGCCGCGCTCGAGCGCCGTGCGTGTGAGCTTGGCGTTGACGGCCGGATCGCCATGCCGGGCGCGGTCTATGGCGAAGAGCAACTCGCCCCGTGGTTCCTCAGCGCCGACGTCTTCTGCTATCCGACCAACGTCGGGCTGAGCATGCTTCACGCGTTCGGCTACGGCGTGCCGGTCGTTACGAGCGATCGAACCGAAGCGCAGAACCCGGAGATCGAGGCGCTCGATCCGGGGGTGAACGGGCAGACCTACCGCCACGGCGACGCGTCGGACCTGGCTCGGGTGCTCGCGGAGATGCTCAATGACGAAGCGGCCCGCCGGAAGATGGCCGAGGCCGCCCATCGCACCGCGACCGAACAATTTACGCTGGAGAACATGGTTGACGGCATGGTCGCCGCTGTGCGGCAGGCCGCCTCGCCGCGCAAGGAACGCTGACCGTCCCGCAGAGTTCACCCGGTGTCGTCAGCAGTGCCGTCCCCGACGGGATTCTCAATCCATTTTCGGTAACACCGCCGACAGAGCGTGACCACCATCCGGCGATACACCTGTTCGGCCAGTTCCAGGTCCGAGTAATCTTCCATGCCCTCGATGGCATACTCGACCGCGTCGGCGAGTGATTCTCCGCTGTACGAATCATCGAAATGAGGCGACGCCGGATCGCAGACCGCTTCAATGCGCACCTCGTACCAGTTGCCTTTGCCCGGCCGCAGAATCCGGCCGCACCGGTGGCAGAACAGTTCGACTTCCGGCGGGGATGGCGAGGTGTGTTCGTCTGATGCAGTCATCCACGAAGTCTATCGGCCCCCCCGGTCACGGGGCATCCGTGCCGGCCTGCCCACGTGTATTTCAATAACGACGAGGCGGGCCACGCGGTTCGGGATGCTGACCGCTTGCGGGATTATCTCGCCCAGCGTGCGCAGTGAGAGACGTGCCGGGCGATGCGGAAGGTGCTCAGGCGGACAAACGCTTTCACGCTTCAATCATGGTGATTCGTTCGGCTCGCAGGCCGCGAGAGCCGCGTTGAAGACGCGTCCCGGGAGGCGTCGGCCGAGCACGTCACAAATATGACGCCCTGCTTCGATGAGGCGGTCCAGATCGATGCCGGTTTCTATGCCCATGCCATGCGCGAGGTAAACGAGGTCTTCGGTCGCGAGGTTGCCGGCCGCCCCCGGCGCATACGGGCATCCGCCCAGCCCGCCGCACGACGCGTCGAAGCGGCTGACACCGATCTGCATCGCCCGGAAGGCGCACGCCAGCGCCGTGCCGCGGGTGTCGTGCAGGTGCAGGACGGTGTTCTCCGCCGGGATGACGGGTTCGAGGGCTTCATAGAGGCGATCGATGTCGGTCGGCACCGCGACGCCGATCGTCTCCCCAAGGTCGATCTCGGTCACGCCGATCTCCTGAAGGCGCTCGACCACCTCGCGGACCCGGTTCGGATCGATGCGGCCCTCATACGGGCAGGCGACGGCACAACTCACGTATGCCCGCACCGGGCAGCCGGCGTCGATCGCGGTTCGGACCATCGATGTGAACCGGGTGATCGTCTCGTCAATCGTCGCGTTCGTGTTCTTCTGCGCGAATGTCTCGCTGGCAGCGGTAAAGACGGCGATCTTGTCCGCGCCGGCAGCGAGGGCGTTGTCAAGCCCGACCGTGTTCGGGGCGAGCACGGAGTAGATCACCTCGCGGTTGCGGTCGATACGGGCCATGACCTGATCGGCGTCGCCGAGCTGCGGCACCCAGGCCGGCCGGACGAAACTCGTCGCCTCGATTT
>SLJD01000368.1 GCA_007135295.1 Phycisphaerales bacterium | reverse complement strand
CTGCCGTCAAACTATACCGACCGGCAATTCCGCGATCACATTGAACAGCAGCGGATCCGCGAAGAATACAAGCGGCTGCAGGACCAGGCCCGCGAGGCCCAGATTCCGGTGCTCAACGCCAACCGCTTCTTCATCCTGACCGGTACGACGCGTCGCTGATCCCCGACCGAGCCACCGAACCGGGGCCGGAAGGCCCGGTCATCTGAACCCTCAATGCCGGTCCGACGATTGATTCGGGCCGGCTTTTTTTCTGCCGCATCGGCCGGTTCAGCCGATGCATCACACGCCGCCACATCCGCCCGGCCGCATGGCCTGTTCTGACCGGTTCAAGGAGACGCCGTGGGGAAGAAATCCAGTCTGGTGCAGTGGAGCGAGTACCTCGGCCTGCGGGCGTTTGCGTCGCTGCTGCACTGCTTAGACATCAACCAGAATCTCCACTTTGCTGCATCCGTCGGCTCGCTGTTCTATCAGATGAATCCGCGCCGGCGCGAGCGGGCGGAGCAGAACATCCGCCTGAGCTTTCCCGACCTTCCGCCGCCGGAAGTCTCGGACATCGCCGAGCGCTCGATGCAGCACATGTTCCAATTGTTCATGGTTGATGCGCTCGTCATGCCCCGGCTCCTGACGCCGGCCTCGTGGCCTCAGCACGTGCGGCTGAGCAACGTCGAACCGGTGATCGACCGTCTCATGCGGCACGAGCCGGTGATCCTCGTCACGGGGCATCTCGGCAACTGGGAAGTGCTCGGCTACACGTTCTCCGTGGCGGGGTTTCAGACGCACGCGGTTGCCCGGCCGCTCGACAACCGGCTGCTCAATGACTGGCTGCTCGGAATCCGGGAAGGCCAGGGAATGAAAATCGTCACGAAATGGGGCGCCTCCCCCATCCTGCAGGAGACGCTGCGGTCCGGCGGACGCGTCGGATTCATCGCCGATCAGAACGCCGGCGACCATGGATTCTTCGTGCCGTTCTTCGGCCGACTCGCGTCGAGCTACAAATCAATCGGCCTGCTGGCGATGCGGTACGAGGTGCCGGTGATCGTCGGCGGCGGCATCCGGATCAACGGGCGGTTCGAATACGAGGCCGCGTGCGAGGACATCATCCACCCCGAGGACTGGGCCAGCCAGCCGGACCCGCTGTTCTACATCTCCGCGCGGTATAGCCGGGCGCTGGAACAGATCATCAGCCGCCACCCCGACCAGTACCTGTGGCTGCACCGCCGCTGGAAGAGCCGCCCCCCCCATGAACGCCGGGGCGAGCCGATTCCCGATCGCCTGGTCGAGCGGATCCGGCAACTGCCGTGGATGACCGAGGAGGAGCTCGACCTCATTGTCGAGCGCTCCAACGCGGAGGCGCGCGGCGGGGTGGACGCCATCACCCGCTGACCGTCAGGGCCTGCCAAGGGCCGGCCGGGCGTGCAGCGAGGCCGTATCCGGCGCGGCCGGGTGGAAAAAATGGCGCACACCGGCCGCGGGCGATCTATGATGGTCGTGATGTCGACCAAGCGACTGGACAACACCATCATCCTGATCGTCGACGATGATCCCGATATCGTCAGCAGCGTGGACCTTGCGCTGCGATCCGAGGGCGCGGAGACGCGCACCGCAGCGGACGGCAACGCGGCCGTCGGAGCCATGGCCGCCGACGAAGTCGACGCGGTCGTTCTTGACATGATGCTGCCCAAGCGGTCCGGCTTTCTCGTCCTTGAGAAGATCAAGCAGATGGACGATCCGCCCGTGGTGATCATGGTTACCGCCAATCAGGGGCGGAGGCACATGGCGTACGCGGAGACGCTCGGCGTGGACGATTACATGACCAAGCCGGTGCCGCTGCAGCGCCTTGTCGACCGGATCGTCGCGCTGCTCGATTCCCCCGCTGAAACGTCGTCCTGAAATCAGACGTCATCACTTGTCCCGCTCCCGCCCCGTTCACCTGCGGAGTTTGCCGTGCCCAGCCGCCAGTTCGTCATCGTCTCACGTGAACAGTCGTCCAACGGGGAAATGGCGCCGATCGGAAGCCGGCAGGAGATCGTGCAGAAGCTGCGCGAGTTCAACACGGGCCCGGACCATGAGAATGGCGAGACGCTGTACGGGCCTGGAATCTGCATCGACCTCCCGCCGGATCAGGATCCGGTGACGCAGATGCTGCTGTACCTCAACGAAGAGGAGATCGCCTGGCCGGTGATCATGCGGCTGGGCAAGGCGATGCACTGGAAGCTGCTCGATATGGCCACCGGCCGCGAACTCGCCCCCGGGGCGGACGACGACGAAAGCTGATTTCGACTCGACGCGGAAGCACCGGCCGCGAGAGGCTCACTCGCGACAACGATGAATCCGATTCTCAGGAATCACGGGTTTCAACACAACGGTCACTGCTTTGTGCGCGCTCGGTCACCTCGACCGGGACCGCGACGCGACAGCGTCAATCAGTTTGAACCGAGCCCGGCTTTCGTTTCACGTCATGCGGCTTGATCGCCGAAGAGTCCAACAAGGATCACCGCAAAGTCGGTTCGCCCGTGCGGCGAACGACCGGACGGCAGGACGTTTCGATCGGGGATCGATTGCCCCGGCAAGTGAAATTCGGAGTCAGACATGAGCAGAACTGGAAATCGCAGCGACTCGTTTTCGGGCATCTTCCGACCGGTTGGCGGGCCGGTGTGTTTTGTCCTGATGGCGGCATGCGGGCTGTTGGCGGCTGCGTCGGCAAACGGGCAGTCGCCGGCGTTTCACGAAATCCGCTCCATCGAGCATGACCTCGGAACGATCGAGGCGGACACCGCCTGGACCGCGACGGTTGAAGTTTCGAACCCGCATGATGATGCGCTTCGGCTGAGCGATGCCCGGGAATCGCATGAGCACATCAGCGTCTCGCTCCCCGATCACCCGATCGCGCCGGGGCAGACCGGTGAAGTTGCTGTCGAGTTCCGATCCGGCGCGGAATCCGTCCCGTCGATCTTCATCATCGAGATGTCATCCGAGGCAGCGGGCGAATCCGTCAAGCCGGTGACGCGGATCGTACTCGCCGGCGAGCCGGACGGTGACAGCCGGGCATGCGATGATGCGTCCTTGCTTGATACCAACGGGCCGCGCGTGTCGCTTCGCGACCTCGCTCACCAGTGGTCGATCGGTCACGAGGAGGAAGCGGTCTGCAACCTGCTCCGCATCAATGAGGCGGACGACCGGCTGTCCCGCCTTCGGCTGTTTGAAATGTCCGAGTCATCGATGCTCTCCACCGAGGACGGAATCTACCAGAAGAAATTCGAAGCGGTCAGTGCGTTCGAAGAGACGTGGCGCGACTTCGTCAGCGGACTCGCCCGATTCGTGACGGATCTGGAACGCCGGGGCGAACATGAGCGGGCCGAACGGATTCTCGCCGCGATGCAGCGCGTCGAAGACGCCCATCCGGAAGGCGAAGTCTCGCGGTACGGTCGGCTAGTCGCGTCGCGCGTGTTCGGCCTCGCGGAGCGGCTGGAAGAACGGCTCGATCTCCGGGGCGACTGATCGCGGGGGGCAGGAGGTTCACTCCGCCATCGCGGGCTGACGCTGCGGGCGGCCGCGGGGGCGTTGCTCGGCAACGGGCGGGGCGCCGTTCGATGCGATCCGCACGCGCGACGGGCCGAGCAGGTTTGTGAGCTGGCCGACGAGCGGGCGATCAGGGACGACGCGCAGACCGTTCAACTGCATGCGAACGGCCTTGCCGGATGTATGCAGGGTGAGGTAGATCGGCACCGCCCGGCCGCGCCCGTTCGACGCCGGCGCGGACGCCTGACGCAGCATGCCGGCGAGCATGTTCATCGTCGACTCCGCCGGCCCGTCGTGTTCGGCCAGTTCAAGGTCGATGTGGCTGGACAGGTGGGCGGCCGCATCGTCGATGGGGATGACCTGCTCGACGATAACGTTCGGCTCGCCGCGGTTGCGGTCGATGCGGCCGGTGAGCACGACGATGGCGTCCTCGTGAAGTCGCTCGCCGACCTTCGCGAACGCATCTGAGAAGACGACCGCTTCGATCGAGGCGACTTTGTCCTGAAGGGTGATGACGGCCATCTTCTGCCCGGCGCTGCGGCCGTTCTTGACGAACATCGTGCGCACGCGGGCGATGATCCCGCCGACCGCGACTGGCGCGTCCTGGTTGAGTTGCAGCGCGCGGTCGATCGGCGTGCAGAACTGCTCGAGTGCATCGCGATGGTGGTCGAGCGGGTGGCCGGAGACATGGAAGCCGAGCACTTCCTTTTCCATGGCGAGCTTCTGCATGGCGTCCCACGGCGGCGTCTGCGGAAGCGTGACGCTCGGGGCGGGGGCCGGGGCTGCTGCTTCGACGGCCGGAGACGACTCTTCGGACTCACCGGCTCCGAAGAGGCCCATCTGCCCGCTCAACCGGTCGGCGGCGGCGGTCTGGCCGGCGGAGATCGCATCGGGGATGGCGGCGAAGACGGCGGCGCGATGCTCCTCTCCGTGCACGGAATCAAAGACGCCGCACTTGACCAGCGCTTCGATTGTTGCGCGGTTGACGGAGCGCAGGTCGACGCGTTCGCAGAAGTCATAAATCGAGGTGTACGGCCCGTTTTCATCGCGTTCGGTGATGATGGACCGGATCGCCGCCTTTCCTGCACCTTTGATCGCGCCGAGACCAAACCGCACGTGGCCGTGCCGGTTGTCGCGCGGCTCGTCCTCGTCATACACGACGCTGAAGTCGGTCTGGGAGAGGTTGATGTCCGGCGGCTTGACGTCCACGCCGACGTGCGGCCGATCGTCGGTGTGATCGGGCCAGCGGGTGCGCTGGCAGTCGTCGAGGTACGGCACCCAGTCCTCGACCTTGCGGGCGCCGCTTTCAAACGTCAGCAGCGCCGCCATGTAGTGCGCCGGGAAGTACGTCTTCAGATACGCCGTCTGATACGCGATGATGGCGTAGCCGGTCGAGTGAGACTTGTTGAAGCCGTAGCCGGCGAACTTCAGAATGAGGTCGAACAGATCGCCGGCCTGCTTTTCGCCGAGGCCCTGATCCTTCGCGCCGTCGATGAACTTGGGGCGCTCGGCGTTGATGACGGATTCTTTTTTCTTGCTGATCGCTTTAATCAGCGTGTACGCCGCCCGAAGCGGGATGCCGCCCAGGCCGTGCACGATCTGCATGACCTGTTCCTGGTAGACCATGATGCCGTACGTTTCGCGCGTGAAATCGTCGACGATCGGGTGAACGGTCGGGACGGTTTCGGTGCCGTGCTTCCGCGCGCAGTACTGCGGGATCAGGTCCATCGGTCCGGGGCGGTAGAGGGCGTTGGCGGCGATGAGGTCTTCAAGCCGGTCGGGCTGCATCTCACTCAACAGCCGCCGCATCCCGCCGGATTCAAACTGAAAGATGCCCGCCGTGTCGCCGCGCCGGAACAGCTCAAGGACGTTCTGGTCGTTCAGCGGGATGCGGTCGAGATCGAGCGGGTCGGCCGGCCGTTCGAGGTCCTGCTGGTGCCGGCCGCCGGTTTCGACGGCCTGACGGATGGCGTCATCGTCCATTGAGTCGCGGATGAGTTTCTTTGCCTGTTCGATGGTCGACATCGTCCGCAGGCCGAGGAAGTCGATCTTCAGCAGGCCGACTTTTTCGCATGTCGGCCCGTCCCACTGGGTGACCAGATCGTCGCTGCCGGACGCTTTGCAGAGCGGGACGATGTTGTCGAGCGGCTGGGTGGCGGCGACGACGCCGGCGGCGTGGATGCCGGCGTGGCGGGCGTGGTCCTCCAACTGCCGGGCGGTGTCGATGACGCGGCGGGCCTGCTCGTTGGATTCGTACTCGCCTTTGAAATCGGCGTCCTTCTCCAGCGCCTGATCAATGGTGATGTTCAGTTCCGCGGGGACGAGGTTCGACAGGCGCTGGCCCTCGGCGGGCGGCAGGCCCATGACGCGGGCGACGTCCTTGATCGCGGCCTTGGCCTTGAGGCGGCCGAACGTGATGATCTGCGCGACGTGGCCGTACTTCTCGCGGACGTAATTGATGACATCGCCCCGGCCGTCCTGGCAGATGTCGATATCGATATCGGGGTATTCGCTTCGGTCGGGATCGGTGAAGCGCTCGAACAGCAGGCCGTACTTCACCGGGCAGGCGTTGGACAGGCCGATGACGTAGCCGACCATCGTGCCGACGCCGGAGCCGCGTGCCGACGCCGGAATGCCGTTCTGCCGCGCCCAGTTCGTGAAGTCCCAGACGATCAGGAAGTACGCGCTGATAAGTTTGTCGGCGAGGATCTTGAGCTCGCGTTCAAGTCGGGCGCGGATCTCATCGGTGATGCCGTCGTTTCCGTACCGCCAGATCAACCCCGCTTCGCAGAGATCGCGCAGCGCGTTGTCGCACTGTTCTTTGAGGTCGGCCTGATCGACATCGCCGCCTGACTCGGCGTCAAAGGGCTGCAGTTCGAATCTGGCGCAGTACGCCTTGAACCACTCGGTGACGTCCGGACCGTCGCGCTCGGGGTCGTACTCGGGCGGCTCGCCGGGGTGGACCACCTTCACAACCGGGGCGTGGTTGGCCTCAAAGTCCAGTTCAACGTTGCAGCGGTCGGCGATGCGGACGGTGTTCTCCACCGCATCGGGCACATCGCTGAACAGCTCGGCCATCTCCTGCGGCGATTTGACGTACAGGTCCTTCGGATAGACAAGCCGGTTCGTCTCTTCCTTGAGCTTGCCCATCGAGATGCAGCAGAGCGAGTCGTGGTAATCCCAGTCCTCGGCAAGAAGAAAGTGGGAGTCGTTGTCGCAGACGAGCGGCAGGTCGAGTTCGCGGGCGAGCTTGATCAGGTGCGGGTTGATGCGGTCCTGTTCTTCAACGTGGCGTTGCAGTTCGATGTAGAACCGCGGCTCGCCATCTTCGTTCGCGCCGAAGGTTTCGGCGTGCCACTTCGCCTCCTCCTTCGCCGCTTCGTAGTGCGTTTCGTTGCCGGTCTGCACGTACTGCGTGAGGTGATGAGCAATGGAACTGCCGAGGTGGCCGTTGATCGCGATCAGGCCGTCCGCCCACTGCTTGAGCGTGGACTTGTCCATGCGCGGCTTGTAGTAGAAGCCGTTGACGTAGGCGTCGGAGGAGAGTTTGAGCAGGTGGCGCCACCCGGTGTTGTTCTCCGCGAGCAGAACCAGGTGGAACCCACCATCGGCAATGCCGGTCGGCGTCTTGTCTGTGCGGTCGCCCGGCGCGACGTACGCCTCGATCCCGAGGATCGGCTTGATGCCGACGTCCTTCGCCTTGGTGTAGAACTCGACGGCGGCGTGCATGTTGCCGTGGTCGGTGACGGCGACAGCGTCCATGCCGAGTTCCTTGACGCGGTTGACAAGCCGACTGATGCGGTTGCCGCCGTCGAGCAGAGAGTACTCGCTGTGCAGGTGGAGGTGGGCGAACCGGGGGCCTGCACCGTGTCCGGCGTCCCCTACATCT
>SLJD01000381.1 GCA_007135295.1 Phycisphaerales bacterium | reverse complement strand
TCATCAAGTATGAAGCCATCCGAATCTGAGAGTGTTATCGCGACCGCCCCGTACTCCTGCAGCTTCTGAACCGTGTACTGTGCGACGTTGCCGGAACCGGACACAAGGCACCGCTTCCCATCCAGTGAATCACCGCGCGACTCCAGCATGGCTGCTGCAAAGTAGACGACGCCGTATCCGGTTGCTTCGGGGCGCAGATGACTGCCGCCCCAGTGAAGCCCCTTGCCGGTGATTGAGCCATCGAATCGGTTGGCAAGCCGCTTGTACTGCCCGAACAAATAGCCGATCTCGCGAAGTCCCACCCCGACGTCGCCCGCCGGAACATCCGTATGATCGCCGATATAGCGGAACAGTTCGGTCATGAAGCTCTGACAGAATCGCATGACCTCTCGGTCGCTCCGCCCCCGCGGATTGAAGTCGCTGCCCCCCTTCCCGGCTCCGATCGGCTGTGTCGTCAGACTGTTCTTGAAGATCTGCTCAAAGGCAAGGAATTTCAGTACGCTTCGATTGACCGTCGGATGAAACCGCAAACCACCCTTGTACGGTCCAATCGCGCTGGAGAACTCCACACGATAGCCGCGATTAACATGGAACTGTCCCTTGTCATCGATCCACGGCACGCGAAACTGAATGATGCGCTCGGGTTCGACAAGCCGCTGGATGATGGCCGCCTCGCGGTATTCGGCGTGCCGGTCAAGCACCGTCGCAACGGACTCGAGCACTTCGCGAGCGGCCTGGTGGAACTCAGTCTCGTGCGGGTCCCGTTCCCGAATCATGGCCAGATGCTCGTCCACCCATGCGCGGCGCCGATCCAACATAGACGGTGCTCCTTTCTTCACCCGGTTATAAGACGGATGACCGGCTCCTCCACGCCAACCTTCGAAGATCTCCCGTTCTGCAATGCATCATTGCCCGGACGCGCCTGCATGGCCAGCAGACCGACCCGGTCTTTTCCGGTGGTTCGCCAAAGATTCGGAACACCTCAGCCGACAACCAAAAAGCGGGATTGATCTCCATTCATTCGGATGGTGGCCGTTCCCGCCCGCGTCGCTGCCGGCCACGACAGCCGATCTGGCCGACGCGCGTCCTTGGAAGCCACGCCCGCTTCACATCCATGATGGCTTCAGCACGACTTCACCGCTGCGTATCTACCTTCTCTGGCCTTTCCGGCTGTTGCATACGACTGGTTCACGGCCGCTGCTTGGAACAAAGACGGGGGGGAAACTCATGGCTCTATCAACACACGATGAAAATCAGCAACGGTGTCAGGACCTTGCAGCCAATCTTCGGCGCCTCATGGCCCCAGAAACCGCTGCCGTGTTCCTGCTCAATGCCGCGGGCCGGATCGATGCATCATGCGACCAAGCTCCAGAATTGTTCAATGAGAACGCCGACGACCTGAAAGGTCGCTGCATTGAAGATCTCTTCATGGAGTCCGATATCGATGCCGGCTGCCCCGGCCCGTTTCCAACCGTTCTCAACACCCCGACCCGGGCGACCGGTAGAACGGGCTGCGGCCGCACGTTCGCCCTGGAGTTTGAAATCCGTCTGATAACCGCCGATGGCGACTGCCGCTACATGGCATTGATCCGTCCGCTCACCTCGCATCGCCGCCTGGAATACGAGTTAAGCCGACTGCTGTTTGACGCAGCTTGCTCTGGTGCGGTGACGGATTCTCCCGCCATCGACAACGTGGGTAATTGCCTTGCACTCATCAGCCATGAGATACGCACCCCGATGACCGCGATTCTCGGATACGCCGACCTCCTCAAAGACCCCATGCTCGATGAGGACGAGAGGTCCGCATGCATCGACACGATCAGCAGCAACGGCCAATACCTGCTGACACTTATCAACGACCTCCTAGATCTCTCGAAAATCCAGTCCGGCAAACTCAACCTAGAGCAAATCGACTGCTGTCCGGCTCACATCGTCCATGAAGTCGCATCGTTTCTCTCCGTTCAGGCGCGTGAATCAGGGCTTGACCTCGATATCACAATTGACCCCTCGCTTCCGGATTCCATTCATACTGATCCGATTCGCATTCGACAGATCCTTATCAATCTTGTCGGCAACGCGATCAAGTTCACCGAAGTCGGCCGTGTCCACGTCAGCTGCAGAACATCACCTGAACACCATGACAAGGTCCGCTTTGAAGTGGCGGATTCCGGGCCTGGACTGACCGAAGAAGAGATCGCCCATATCTTTGAGCCATTCCGACAGAGCACGCAGACCGGCGGAAAATCATCAAACGGAACCGGACTCGGCCTGACAATCTGCCGCCGACTGGCGCAGCTTCTCGGCGGGGAAGTCAGTGTGAGAAGCATGCCTGGCCAAGGCAGCACGTTCACTCTCACCCTTCCCATGGCATCCAGTCCATCAACAACGCCGCTCCTGAAACGGTCACTGGAGCACGAAGGTCAGCACGAGCCCAATCCCCATGTTTCGCCTCTCCGTGGCCGGATCCTCTTGGCCGAAGACACCCCCGATACGCAACGACTTGTCACCACGCTGCTCGAACGGCAGGGCATGGACGTTGAATGCGTCGGCGACGGCCGTGCTGCGGTTGAAATGGCCCTGCACGCCGGGCGTCACGGCCGCCCCTTTGACATCATCCTGATGGACATGCAGATGCCGGTGATGGACGGCTATACCGCTACCGCGGAACTGCGCCAGGCCGGACATGGCGGGCCGATTATTGCGCTCACCGCTAACGCGATGGCTGATGACCGACGAAAGACCATCGAAGCCGGGTGCAACGAGTGCCTCACGAAACCGATCCACCCGGCACAGTTCCGTGACGACATTCGACGGATCCTCGAATCAGCCGGCAGAACAGCTCCCTCAACGGACTGCCCGGAACCGCCCCAGCATGACGCTGTGTAAAAGACCGGACGACCTGCGCCGGCCTTCAGCCTTGATCAGGCGGGCGTCGCAGTCGCTTCTTTTCGGAGACACGCTGCTTGGTTTGCAGGCGACGCTCACGGGCCGCCTTTCCCGGTTTCGTACGCAATCGCTTCCGGGGGCGCTGCAACGCTTCGAGAATCAACTGACGGAGGCGTTCCACACACGCCCGCCGATTGGCATGCTGAGAACGGTGTGATTGGGCCGTAATGAGCAACTCCCCGCTGGTCGTCAGGTAACGCCCGGCCAGCCGCTCCAACCGCTGCCGATCCTCGTCGGTCAGGTTCTCGATCCGCTCAACCGGTACGCGGAGCTCGGCCTTGGTGTTGAGTTTGTTGACGGCCTGCCCACCCGGGCCGCTGGACCGGCTGAAGCTGAACTGAAGGGCCGACGGGTCGATCCTCACGCCACGTGTGAACTCCAGAGCCGGGGATTTCGGGTCGCCAAGAGCAGACTTCGACGACCGGCTTTCGGACGCCCATCGTTGCTCAGGTGCGTCGGACATGAAGCCCCCGCTTTTCAGCGCGTTTCCACCAATTAATCGTGGAGACTGTCCGCTTTGTCGCCGAGTTCATCCTGCCGTCGCTGAATGCCGTCAATCGCCCCTTGAGCAGCGTCGCGAGCACGGCCGGCTGTCGAGTTCGACCCACCGATGGGCTCGGCACCTGTCGGCTGCTCCGGCTGATGCGCGGCAGGTTCTTCGTGCTGCTCACATCCCCCGGCAGACAGAGCAGCCCCGCCCGCAATGCAGACTCCAGCGGCCACTGCAGCACCGAGAACACTTCGTTTGACTGACTTCAGTATCACTTCCTGCCTCCCTTCATCATCGGAGCCATGCCACTCCGATTTGCAAGCAGCACATAGTCTACTGTTGAGTTGCTCCGATTACGACCGGACGATGCCGCATCATACGCATCTCCCCCAGTCAGGATCAGATGCACACGATGATAAAAAGATTCGCCTGCTCGGCCGCTTTGTTTTTTGATTTTCTGTCTTGCAGGCCCTGACAGCCACAGATATGATCGGATTGTTCAAAAGTCAGTCTGATGCACGTCACATCGCTGCTCGATCTCCGGCGCTTGATTGCCTGATCGGAAGTCATGACGGAATTGAAGGTGGCAATCATGGCCAGCGGAACTGTTGAAAAGTTTTTTGATGACAAGGGCTATGGGTTCATCCGACCGGACGACGGTGGCAAGGACCTGTTCGTTCACTATTCCGAGGTCAAGATGGACGGCCGCGTGACGCTCTATCCCGGCCAGCGGGTGACCTTTGATATTGCTGAGGAAGCCAAAGGGCCCAAGGCGACCAACGTCACTGTCGCCGACTGAACATCAACTACAACAGAACCACGCCGCCGCGAATGCCAATCGCGGCGGCTTTCTTCTGCGCGATAGGGATCCTGTAAACTGATTCAGTCCCCCCGGGCGCCGTCCGGTGCAGGCGGTATTGTCAGCCGCATATCAACCTGCAGCCGCTTCGGATCATCACCGATCGCTTCGCGGTTCGCCTCATAAATGCGGTGCCAGAGCGACTCGCTGCCATAGTACACCCGGGCAATGCTGGACAGCGTGTCGCCTGACCGCACAACATACTGAACGCCGCCATCATCAGACTGTGCATCCGAGCGGCTTTCCGATCGGTCGACTGGTGATGACTCGGCATCACGGGGGGGAAGCCGAAGCACCATCCCTTCCCGCAAATGCTGCGGATCGATTGTCGGGTTCGCCCTGGCGATCAGGTCCCACTTGCTCCCGTCACCAAACCACGACGCCGCAATCGTCCACAACGAGTCACGCGCCTGAACCGTGTACTCGGTGTACTCCGGACTGCCTGATTCTTCGGCTTCGGAAATTTCACGATCCGGAGTATCGGGTTCCGGGTCGCTTGGCGATTCAGAGACCGTCCCATCTGCGGGTTCGGACCCGTCATCGGGTGCGTCGCCCGAATCCCCCTTGCCCGAGGCTCTCAGGTCGCCGGTATAGATCATCGGCAGCTGGCCATCGAGCGACTCCGGCGGTTCCGGGCCGACGACAGGCTGGACATCGGTGTCATCCGGGACGCGATCCGAAGCATCCGTCGCCGAACCGTCTGCCACAGACTCGTCGGCCGCATCACCAACGCCTTCTCCCGGGTCTCGGTGATCAGCGGACTCATCGGGATCAACCGGCATCGCGGTTTCGTCCGCCCCGTCACTGTCGGCTTGCCCACCACCTCTCGAACTCGCCCCGGAGCCGACAGCAGGTTCACCATCTCCCGGATCGGGAAGCAACGGCTCATCGTTGGGGCGGGCGGCAAACCCGGGCTGACCGGAAGATGGTGATCTTTCATCCTCATCCGCCGCGGCCTCGTCCGCCTCAGCGAACTGTTGTTCTTCGACGCTCGAGCCGCCGGACTCATCCGCCTCATCCGCGAGAGGTGACGGGTCTTCACCCAGGAATCCGTAATACAGCGCCAGCCCACCGACTAGCAGAGCGACAAGCAGGAGTACGATCTTCGCGCTTGTTGTCATGACGCTCACCTTTCCGGCTTCAAGTCGACTTCGACGGACCTGCCGGTCGATTCGAGTCGATCTTCAGCCGAGCCTCTCACAGGCCCTGGCTCTGGCGAAATTCTGCACCGCGTACGGAAGCAACCGGCAGCGAACCCTTGCCTATCACCGCTGCATGACTGCACCTGCTTCTTCATCGGCCATCTCGCCGACCTCAGATCATGCGAAACCGCACTCGGCGCCGCATGCCGATTAGAGCGGTGAGTTTTCCTCCTCGTCGAGGGCCAGCCGGCCCGGCGAGGGCTTCTCGCGATGTTGGAACACCAGCGGCGCCGCCACAGCCACCGAGCTGTAGGTACCGATCACCAGTCCAGCCAGCAGCACAAATGTGAACGAACGGATGCCGCTGCCACCCTGAACGTACATGATCGCCACAGCCATCAACGTCGTGAATGAGGTGAGCACCGTCCGGCTAACCGTCTGGTTGATCGACCGATTGACCTGCTCCATGGTGGGCAGAGGCATCTTACCGCGGTTCTCACGGATCCGGTCCAGAATCACGATCGAGTCGTTCAGCGAATATCCGATGATCGTGAGTAAAGCCGCCACCACACCCATATCAATGCGGAAGTCCTCGATCAGCAGGAAATTCGCGAGCGGAAGATGACCGATCACCTGCGACAGCGCGAGTACGCCGAGGGCCAAGATCACGTCATGGACCAGCGCGGCGATTGCTGCCAGCGAGAACCGCAGCGAGCCGAATCGTGCCCAGATATAAACGAGAATGCCGAGAAGGGTCAGCACGACCGCCATGACCGCCGCCGCCGTCTGAGCGGCCGCCACAGCCGCGGAGAACGTGCTCACCTCGTCCAGTCGTGGAGGCTGCTGAAGGGCTTCAGTGATCAACTCCCACTCGACCGCGGCAAGCCGCTGATCGAACATTTCAGGAGACACCGCCCGGTAGTCAATTCGCGAGTCCGCCACAACGACCGCAACTTCGCGATATCCCGCATCCGGATCCTGCGGATCAGCCGGCGTCAGCCCGATCACACGGAACGGCCGCCCGGCGTACTGCTCAAAGTCCGGCTGATTGCGCAGCCGGCGGATGCGGTCATGGATGTCTTCCGGCTGAGCGGCGGGCTCGATGTCCTCGATGACCACCGCGACGCCACCCAGGAATCGCCCGACATCCACGATGTTTTCCGGTCGATTGATGTTCTGCCCGAGCAGTTCATCCGTGATCGGGAACGTGAACGGGGCGTACTCATCGGTACCAGCCCCACGGAAATCAAGACTAGGGGCAATGTCCAGCTGATCGCCGAATTCATCCACAATCGCCTCGACAACCACATCGAGCAGGAGACTTTCATCGTCGAGGCCCTGCGGATTGGCTACACGAACCTGGAAGCGACTGGCATGAACGGCACCGTCGATCAGTTCGGTCCGGCCACTCGTCAGGACGCTCGCACGGGCCAGTTCACTTTCGATCTGCCACTGCTGGCGGGCGTTTGGGTCTTCCGGCGGATCCTGTGCCGCTGCACGCCGCCCGATGTCCTGAATACGTTCTTCGACACCGCCTTCGCCGATGTGCCGCAGCAGGAGCCGCTCTCCCTCGTCAACCTCGCGGGTCTGCATCGTCAGCGTCGCCCCGCCGCGAAACTCGGTGTCGAAGAGCTCAACTCCGCGCGAACCAACGAGCAGCACCGAACTGACGAGCAACACGCCGCTGATGCTCCAGAAGGCGAATCGCGCGCCCATCCAGTTGATGTTCGGCTCCAGCGCCCGGTGGACGGTGGGGATAACCGTCGGCAGCATGGGCAGCGTCTTCAGCTTGAAGACATCGGTGTACAGCGTGTAGATGATTCGGGTGACGAACAGAGACGTAAAGAGTGTTGCGCCGATGCCTATGGCCAGTGTGGTCGCAAAGCCTTTGACCTCTGTCGTCGCGGTGAGGCCGAGCACCAGGCAGACGATCCAGTTCGTCACGTTGGCGTCAACAATTGTGCTCAGGGCTCTCTTGTACCCCAGGCGCACCGAGGTCCGCAGATCTGATTCGCCGGTAAACAACTCCTCTCGGATGCGTTCATAGATCAGCACGTTCGCGTCGACAGCCATGCCGATTGTCAGCACGATGCCGGCGAGCCCTGGCAGGGTGAACATGCCGTCGATCATCGACATGAAGCCGAAAATG
>SLJD01000192.1 GCA_007135295.1 Phycisphaerales bacterium | reverse complement strand
CTGCCGACACGCTCAAAGCACTGCTCCTGCAGAACACGCAGCAGCTTGGCCTGAATCTCAGTACCGATCTCGCTGATCTCATCGAGCAACAGCGTTCCACCGTCGGCGAGTTCGAACCGCCCCTTTCGGAGTTTGTCCGCCCCGGTGAAGGCCCCTTTCTCATGGCCAAAGAGTTCCGACTCCAGCAGGTTTGTCGACAACGCGGCGCAGTTGATCGCGAGAAACGGCTTGTCCGCACGCGGCGACTGCTTGTGAATCGTTCGCGCCGCGACCTCCTTGCCCGCCCCGGACTCACCGGTGATCAGCACCGTCCCATGACTGTCAGCAACGCGGCCGATCTGCCCTTTGAGGTCCTGCATGAGGCGGCTGTCGCCGACCATCATGTGCGCCGCGTCGCCATCCTGCTGACCGGCGGGGCTCGCCGCCGCACGAAGAACCTGGTTCTCGCGGACAAGCCGGCCGTGCTCGAGCGCCCGATCCACCGAGACGAGCAATTCGTCACCGCTGAACGGCTTCGTGATGTAATCGAACGCCCCCTGCTTCATCGCCGCGACCGCCGTCGCCACCGTGCCGTACGCGGTCATAAAAATCACGGGAAGCTGCTCATCGACCTTGCGGATCGCCTCGAGAAGCTCGAGCCCGTTCATTTCCGGCATCTGAAGGTCGGTGATGACAAGGTCCGGCGAACGCTGGCCGATCCGATCAAGCGCGGCCTCGCCGCTTGCCGCGGACACCACCGTGTGTTGTTTGCGGCTGAGAATCGTCGCGACGCTGTCGCGCATCATCTCCTTGTCATCAACCACGAGAATGCGGCTCATGCGTGATGCTCCGTCTGAATGCGGCGGGTAACGGTCTGGTCCAACCCCTCGGCCTGGTGCCCCTCGGCTGACTCCTGTGGCTGGCAGACCGGCGGCAGACACAGTTCGAATCGGGATCCTCCCTCGTCCCCGTTCGACTCCACATTCACGTGGCCGCCGTGGGCATCGATGATCTGATGCACAATGGCCAGCCCGAGCCCGGTCCCGCTTCGCCGCGTAGTGAAAAACGGATTGAACATGCGGTTGACGACGTCTTCATCAATCCCCGGGCCGGTGTCTTCGATGGTGAAAACCACCCGCTCCGCCCGCCGACCGTCCGGGCATCGCCGTGACGCCCGCTCAGCCGAGAGCGTCAGCACGCGATTTTTGATCGAATCATCCGCCATGGCTTCAACCGCGTTACGAATGACGTTGTTCAGCGCCTGCACGATCAGCGAGCCATCCACCGTCAGCTCAATCGCATGGCCCGCTTTTCCACGGACCGGCTGGTCCACCGTCACCTCGTGACTGGCGACAAGCGAAGCGCAGTTTTCCAGCGATCGTTCGAGCAGCGTCTCCGCCGTGGTCGGCGACGGGTCGACCCGTGTATCGCGAGCAAACAGCATGACGTCGTGAACGATTGAATCCAACCCTTCGACAGCGCGGGAAATCTTCGAGCACAACTCCGCCTGCTCCGGACGATCGGCGAGATCCTCCCCAAGCATCTGCGAATACAACTGGATCGATCCGAGCGGATTGCGCACTTCATGGGCGATTCCCGCCGCCATTTCGCCAAGTGCCGCCAGACTCTTCGACCGCTGAAGCTGGGCGTTTGCCTCCGCCAGTTCGCGCTGCAGCCGGGCGACTTCGCCGCGAAGCTGCGTATGCGTCGCCTCAAGCTGGCGCGTCACGTCGTTGACGGAGCGCATCAACTCCTCAAGGTCATCCACGCCAAGGCGTTCGAGCGTCTGTCGGTCCGTCGTGATCGTGCTCATCATTCATCCCTGCCGATCGGGAAACCGCCGGGCGTCCTTACCGCCCGATCCGACATAAGCGTGCTGGGCCTGCCGGGCATTGCCGAGTCGGGACAGATCCTGGTGCGTTTCCTGCTGCGCAGTCTTGAGCGACTGCTGGTCGCGGGCGTCGGCCTGCATGACCTTCTCAAGCCCTTCGCCGATTCCGTCCAGAAGTTCGCGTATTCGACCGCGCGTTCCATCATCGAGTTCATCGATCTTGGCATCGAGCGTTTCCATGTATTGCCCGATCGACTGCTGGTCGACGGTGAATTGATCAATCAGTTCCTGCCGCCGACCGAGCAGTGTCAGCAACTCATCGGTCCGCCCCGCCTCGATCAGGTCGGCCTGCCGTGACGCCAGCTCGCTCAATTCGCGCACGGCATCGTGCTGCCTCACCAGCACATTGATCAGTTCTACACACCAGCTGTCGTTCGCATTCGTTCCGGATTGCGACATCACGTTCCTTTCCTTGATCCGGCCGTCACGGGCGGTCCGCCGCAGCGACGGCGCCTTCGCCGAGCGGCATGTGACGCAGCCACCGCTCCCATGCGTCCCGGCCGAGTAACGCATCCGGCTCATCGAACGCGTCATCCGGCAACTGCGCGAGTCGAACCATCGCCCGCCGGTGAGCGGTACGTGCACGATCCTCGTCATCGAGGTTCTGATAGCACGCGACGATCTGAATCAGCGCGACCATCGAGATATGGTGATCGACGTACTCGCGTGCCGCCCGGTCGTACAGCTCGATCGCGCGTTCGTACATCTCCGGAAGATCATCAGCCAGCTCGAACGCGCAGTCCGCCCGATACAGGTACGCGTAGCGCAGGTAATCCTGCTGCCGCTGATCGAGCCGCCGCTCTCCGAGTCGCCTGTATCCTTCCCGGACCTCACCGAAGAGGTTCTTCGCCCGCGTCAGGTACTGCCGGCGACGTTCGCTGAGTTCCCTGACTTCCGCGCGGGCAATGGTCGGCCGATCCATGCGCTCGGAAAGATTTTGTGCCTGCTTGAGGTAACTGTACGCCAAGCGGAACCGCGTCTCGTTGGCCCGGTGATCGCCGGGATACCGTTTGAGCGCGCGATCAAGCTCTTCGATCGCGCGGACGTACTGCCCGTTGTTGTAATAGAGCCGGCCGAGCGCGATCTGCGCCTCACGGTAATCGACCGCATCCGGCTCGAGAGGGCGATTGCCCTTGATGACTTCGATCAGTTCCTGTTCCGCCTCAGCCCGTCGATCGAGCGCGAGATAGCACTGGGCAAGCGGAACATAGCTCCGTGCCGCGTAGGGGCTGCGCGGGTTCTGATCGATGACCTGAGCATAGGTCGACGCCGCATCCTCGTACTCCAGACTGGCGCGGTACGCTTGCGCAAGACGGAACAGCGCCTCGGGCCGCCGGGGATCATCCGCCGCCCGACCCTCGATGTATTCCCGGAAGTGGACGATCGCCTGTTCATGCATCCCCGACAGGTCGTAGCTGTCCGCCGCCATCCAGAGCGAGTCCGCCCACTGTTCATCCGCACCCGGCAACGGCGCAAGTTGCCGGGCATGCTGAATGTAATTCCGTCCCGCACGCTGGTAATAACTGTTCGCCTCGGCTCGCAGCGCGGGGTCAACCTGCTTGAGTTCCATCAGCCGCCAGTCATCGGACAGCGCTTCGCCGATCAGATTGTCCGCGATCTGCCGGCTCGTCGCGGCGAGGCGCAGCAGCACGTCTTCCGGCGCGTCAGCCGGGTCGTCGTAGAATTCGGCGGCGATCTCCGCATACGCCAGGGCCTGCCGCAGATCATCCGTCGCCAGCGCTGCGTCATGACGATCGACGAGCACATCGATGATGTGCTGAAGTTCAAGCCGGTGATCCGGCCGGGCCGACTTCTGCAGGTCCAGCAGCGAACGGAAGTCGTCTTCCGCCTGATCATGCCGGCTCAGCACACTGTTGATGTGCCCGCGTGACAGAAGCGATTCAAGATGCGACGAGGTAGCCTGGAAATCCCGGACGACCCGGTCGTAATAGTCGAACGCCTCATCGAACCGATCGTCGACGATCGCGATATGCCCGAGCAGCACGAGTGCCTGGCCCTTCTCATTTTCGGCCCCGGAAAACGCGTCCAGCGCATTGGCCAGGTGAAACTCCGCATAGTCGTACTCGCCCGTGTTGTAATACGCTTGGCCAAGCAACGTGTACAACTCACCGAACGGTACCGAACTGTCTACACCATGCCGCTGCTCGAGCCGCCTCATGTCCAGAAGCAGCCGGGCGATCGCTTTCTCGTTGCGACCGGTCTCAAGGCGGAGTTCAGCCTGACGTGCTACCGCCCACGCTTCGTCGGCCGCGGCAAGGTCCCGGCTCGCGCGATACTCACCGAGCCGCTCCATCCGCTCTTCATAAGTCAGACCGGGGCGACTGTAGGCGTACTCCGCAATGTTGCGGGCAACGCGATTTCGAATGCCGCGAACTGATTCATCCTGACGGACGATCGCTTCGAGTGATGCCTCCCGCTGCCGGGCGCCTTCAAGGTCATTCAGCGAAAGCAGCGTCATCACCCACCGCTCCAGCCGCACCGCACCAAGCTGGCCGAGCAGTTCCTGCGCCATTGAGTATCGATCGGCGATGCGTTGGTTCGCGTCCCGGTCGTCAAAACTGCCTTCCCGCTGGGTCAGGTAGAGCCAGTCCGCGACCGCCCGGTGAAAACGCCCTTCCTCGGCGCTCGTCGCCATATGCCGGTTGGGGTGAATCACCTCGTTGAGAATGTGGGCGGCCGCCTCGTATTCCCCCGTCGCGATGTTGTGCTCCGCCCGGTCGAGCCAACTGGACAGGTCCAGCTCCGGCGACCGCTCGCCGGCGACATACAACCCCAGCGCGATCAGCACCAGACTGACCACGATCGTCGGCACCTGCCACATCGTCGCCCACGTCACCCGCGATGCGGGCGCATCGGCATCCGGCGGCGCAGCATCGATGGCGTCGGGTTGATCGTCGACCAACTGAGATCCTCTCACCGTGGAGACGCCAAAGCATCCCCTGGACGACCACAACGGGGCGAATCCATTCGCCCGGACGGCTTATCGGCCGCAAACTTGACAGAACTTCAGGATTCGTCGCGATCCGAGGCGGATTTTTGCTCACCCGCCCTATTCTCGGCATCATCTGCGCCCGACCCGTCGGCGTCTCCGGGCTTCGCCGCCTGCTCTTCACCAGGCTCGAAAACCACCACACTTTGGGTCACGATCTCGCCGAGCCCCTGCTGATAGGGCGTCAGCAGCGCCAGCATCCCAAGCGGCGGAATGAGCAGGATCACCGCCTTGAAAAGATTCCGGAGCACCACCCGGTGGGGACCGAGCGGCCGGCCGTCCAGATCGACGACCCGAGCGCCGAACATCAGCTTCCCCATCGACCCGCCTCGGAACAGTTCCATCAATGTCCCGTGCCCCACCGTAATCGCCACCATCAGCACGGCCGGCATCGCCTGATCGAGGTCCGCCGTCCAGACCGGCAGGTAGATCACGTCCGCCAGTGACCGACCGAGCAGCAGTGGCCCGAGCACCGCGCCCGGCAGCAGGTCGATCGCCAGCGCCTGCAGCCGCCACGCCACCGGCATCGGCGCGAGGTGTTTGGGCAGCGCCTGGCGTTCCGGGTCCGCATGCCGCATCACCGCCCAAAGCACAAGGCACGTGATCATCAGCGTGACCATGATCGGCCCGTGAATCACCCGCCGGGTTTCAAGTGGCTGCGTCGCCATGATCGCCGGCTCGCCCACCCGCCCGGTGACGGAGGTCACCTCGCGCATCCTCAACTCTTCGCGGGTCGACCGCTCGATCACCCGCAGGCCGTCTTTCAGCCCCACGATCGCCCAATACCCCCGCAGATCATCAACCCGGCTGAGCAGCAGCGTTCCCGAAGGGCGAACATACCGGATGGCCACCTGCTCCTCTTCCTCCATCGACACCGCCGCCACGTGGCGGCCGACGCGCGTGAAGTTCCGCACGCCGCTGAGCGCCAGGTCCAGCGTGACATCCCGCCACTGCGCCTTGTCATCATCAAGATCCCGCCGCCACGCGACCGTTCGTGTTCGATCTTCCGGATCCCGCGACAGCAGCCAGACCGTCCCGCCCCGACTTCCTCCAACAGCCAGCCGGACCCGCTCATCAGCACGGACCTCAGGCGGTAGATCCATTCGCCGCCACCGGTCAGCCACGAGCCGCAGCAGGGTTGGACGGCGGATGACATCATCCTCGTCAACCGGCCCATCGCCTGCTTCAGGATCCGTATCGCCCATCGCCCCCGGCTCCGGCAGCAGCAGGGCAACCGGCCCCTTCGCCGTTCCGGCAAAACCGGCGAGTTCAGCCGCGGCGGGCAACATCGGCGCCACCCGGAACCGGTCTTCGGGGCTCGGCATGTACAACCCCTGCACCGGCAACTGCTCCGCAGCCAGATGCAGCACCTGCCGGCTCGGCCGGTCGGCCTCGGGATCAGGCGGCATCACGAGCCACACCCGCCGCCCCCATGCCGCCATCGCCGCCGGCTCATCGTGCATGGAAAAGAACTGCCGAAAGTACGGCCCGTCCATCGGCAGGCCGTGCACTGCCAGCCGGTATCGATCCGGGTCGTTCTCGTCCGGGATCACGAACCAGATGTGATCGTCCGAAGATGCCGCCGGCAGCCGATCGCGATCCGCTCCTTCCGCCGTCGCGCCGCTGAGCGCGAGCAGCAGGCATGCCATATACACGCCGTATCTCACCATATGGCGGATCATATCGCCGGGCCGGTTCAACTGCCGTCACCCGGCGGATGGCCTTCCACGACATCGGGCGGCATCCGCCGGTGCAGCGCCTCGAAGTCAAACACCCGCTCGGTGAACATGTCGTCGACTTTCCCGTCCGAAGGCGGATATGCCCGGTCGAAACCAAGAGAAATCCGCCCGCCGCCGTCCGCCATCTCGATGTGAATCCGGCGCGGGATGCGTGCCTCCGGCCCGGCCCGCCGCTCAACGTACAGCGGGTCGGCCAGCCGACTGTGCAGGACCATTTCTCCCCGGCTGTTCAACGCCTCGACGCGAACAGGCTCCAGCGTCTCCACATCAAAGTACACTCGGATCGGCCCGCCCCGGCCCCGGGCCTCGGCAACCCATGCCCCGCGGTCGGCGTCGTATTCGACCGCGCCATCCGGGTCGAGCGGTTCATCGAGCCGACCCAGCCCGGCCGCATCGAGGAGCACGAGCGGCTGGAGCGACAGCACTTCACCTTCATCGTCGAGCAGCACCGTGTCATGGCGATCGGCGGTGAGGATCGTCTCATCGCCGGTCATGTCGAAGATCCAGAAATGCGAATCGTCCGAACCGATCCACAGAAAATCTCGTCCGGCCTTGAAGACGCGCAACGCAACCCGCCGGGGCAGGCCAAGCCAGAGTTCCATGTTCCCCTGCTCGTAATGCCGGCCATCCTCATCCCGCCACCGCAGTTCGATGATGCCCGAGCCGTAGACCGTCTCCAATCGGTTCAGCCGTTCGTGATGGTGCCCGGCGAGTTCCTCGAACGTCGGCGATTCAGTCGGCGCATCCCGCGGCACACGATCGACCCGGCAGCCGGACAACACCGCGACCAGCACTACCGCGATGACAGCCAATGCCGCAACGCCCATCTCCTCAGACCCGATGCCGGCCCACAACCGCCGCAGCACCATCGTCACAGTTCTCCCTGCAGAATTTCGCTGAGTTGATCGGTCAATTCCCGCACATCGTCATCGGTCAGATGCGGGTTGCGGACCTCGAGCAACGGTGCGTCCGGATCCTGTCCCGG
>SLJD01000137.1 GCA_007135295.1 Phycisphaerales bacterium | reverse complement strand
TGGCGGCCTACGTCGCCGGCACGCCGCTCGCCGGCCAGGTCCACGCCGGCCAGGCGTTCGGCGTCATTCCGCCCGGCACCGACGAGAAGGGCAAGCCCCATAAGGTCCGCCTGTATTCCAACGCGTCGCCCGGGTTCGGCGAAGACGGCGACGGCGCGGTCCTCTCCACCACCGCCAAACGCCTGATCGACGAGTTTCATCCCCAGTCTGACAAGGATGATCCTGACGACCACCGGCTCCATCTCGGCGTGGCGAGCAATTACATCTGCGACCTGCGGGTCGGTGACGAGGTCACCGTCTCCGGACCGAACGGCAAGCGGTTTCTTCTTCCGGAGAATCGCGAGGACTTCGATTACCTCTTTATCGCCACGGGGACCGGCATCGCGCCGTTTCGCGGCATGCTCAAGGAACTGTTCGAGCATCCGAACCGGCCGCCGACAGAAAGCCAGGTCCGGCTCATCATGGGCACGCCGTACACGACCGACCTGCTCTATGACGACTGGCTGCGCGACCTCGACCAGAAGTTCCAGAACTTCGAGTACGAGACCGCCATCAGCCGCGAACCCCGTCCCGACGGCCGGCGCGGCGGGTACGTCCACCACCGCCTCGCGGAACGGATCGACGAGTACCGCGATCTGCTCACATCGCCGCGCACGCTCATCTACATCTGCGGCCTGGCCGGAATGCAGGTCGGCGTGTTTCACGAACTGGCCAAAGCCGGACTCGGCGAGGGCTATCTCAAGGTTCACGAGGAAGTCGCCGGACTCGACCCCGCGGACTGGACGACCGATCAGGTCAAGCGCCGCGTGCGACCGACGTCGCGCTGCATGCTCGAAGTCTACTGATCGCCCATCGCCGCCGAGCGTCACGGCCGCTCATCGAAGAGCACATCGAGCAACTTGTTCTGCACCTGCTCGTAGTTTTCGAAGCGGTCGAGCAGGTGATCGCGCAGTCGATCGACCGCTTGGGGATCCTCGGCCAGCCGGTCGCCGTGCCGCTCCATCACACGATCGACGGACTCGGCGGCGGCCTTGAGATCGCTGACGGCCAAGGCGAATGACCGGGCCGATTCGTAGAGCAATTCGTGCTCGAGTTCGCTGCGCGACGGCCGGTAGAGGAGCTTCCACGGGCTTCGCCGGACTTCGATGCTCGTCAGCTTGAGTTGCTGCGACGTCAGGCGGGCGTTGGCGAGTATCTCCCGCACACCCGGCAGTTCCGCGTCAAGTTCCATCTGCAGCCGGTCCAGCGCATCGGCGAACAATTCCGCCCCGTCCGCGCCGTGAACAAGAAATGCCTCCACACGCTCGACGATCGGCCCGGCTTCGCGGGCGACCAGATCCGCCACATCCCGCACGTCCGCGCCGGCGGCGTGCAGGTCCTCGATCATCGCTTCGATCGACGGCCGCGAACCCCGAACCAGTTCATCAACTTCCGCCAGCGTGCCGTCCGCGCGACGGACGCCTTCATGAACATCATCGGCGATGGCGCGGCCGTCGCCCATCATCGCGTCGAACGTTTCCGCGCCCGACTCGCCGTGGGCCAGAATGCGGTCGATATGCTCGACCCAGCGCGGCAAGTCGCGATGCCGAAGTTCGTCGGCCAGCTCGCGGCTGTCCTGTGCGAGGCTTTGCAGGTCTTCGAGCATCGGCGTAACGCGCTTCTCATACTCCTGATCGAGCGTGGCGAGAAACGACGTGGTTTGCTGCACATCCGCGAGAATATGGCTGGCCCGCTCAGCGTCCCGGGCGCCGAGCAACGCGGTGGCAAAGCCGGTCGTGTCCGCGGCCGCGATGGGATCGTCCGGCCCCAGCGCCGGGCCGACGTCCGCATCGCCGAGGTCGGGAATCTCGAGCCACGCTTCCTTGCCGATCAGTGCCGAGTTCAATACAACGCGCGCGCCCGGATACAGCGCCACCCGCTGATCGACCCGGATCGTGACATCGATCGTGCGAAGTGGCGTGTCGCCAGGACGCGGCTCGATGGCGGCGACGCGGCCGAGCGGCATGCCCCCCACTCGCACGTCCGCGCCCTCGGCGAGGAATCCAACGCCGGTCTCAACCGGAAAGGCGACCGTGTACGTGTTCGTCGGCTCAAAGAACCGCCAGAACTCGCTGAGCACGAGTATGACGGAGAACATGAGCACGAGCGAGACGGCGACGAACGCCCCGGCGCGGACGTTGTTGCGGTGCCGTTCCTGCATGCTTGGCATCGTGGCGATTCCCCTTTGCCGCGACCGTGCGGCGATGCGATCAGGTTCCGCGCCCGTCCCGGCCGGACGCTGGCTGTATATCGGCTCAGCAGGCGGCGTTACGCCACGCGCGTCGCTTCGACGGCCGGCCCCTCGGTCCGGTCGGTGACCGGCCGGCCGAGCAGGTCCTCGGCGTAGCCAGTGCTGCTCTTGCGCTGGGTGATCGGCCCCTCGGCGTCGCCGCGCAGAAACTGGCGGATGAGCTTCGACGCGTCATCAAGCTCGGAAAGCCGATCCCCCGGATGGTCGCGCAACCGCTCGAACCGCTGCCGCTCGTCAATCATGAGCACCCGCCCGCGATCGAGCATGATCATCCGGTCGGCGATGCGGAAGGCGGAATCCATCTCGTGCGTCACGACCACGCTCGTCACGCCGAGCTTGTTCGTCAGGTCGGCGATGAGCTGATCGATCTGCGCCGATGTGACCGGGTCGAGTCCCGCCGACGGTTCGTCATAAAACAGGATCTGCGGGTCCAAAGCCAGCGCCCGGGCGAGGCCGGCCCGCTTTTTCATCCCGCCGGAGATCTGCGCCGGGTACTTGTCCGCATGCTCGCGCAGGCCGACCAGCTCCAGCTTGATCGTGACCATGATGTCAATGGTCGAATGATCGAGCGTCGTGTGTTCCTGAAGCGGCAAAGCGACGTTCTCCGCCAGCGTCATCGAGTTGAACAGCGCCCCGGACTGGAACAGGATGCCGAACCGCTTGCGGACCTCGTTGAGCGCTTCCTCATCCATATGGCAGATCGACCGGCCGAACAGCCGCACGTCGCCGGCGTCGGGCACGAGCGACCCGATGATCAGCCGAAGCAGCGTCGACTTGCCGCTTCCCGACCCGCCCATGACGACCAACGTCTCACCCGGATTGACCGACAGGTCCACGCCGTCGAGCACGACCTGATCGCCGAACCGCTTGATCAGCCCGTCGACGGCGATGATCGGCGGTTCATCCGAAGCCGGCGCGGGGGCCGCTCCGCCGCCGCTCGCCGCGCGGCTCAGTGATGATGCATCAGTCCCGCTCTCGGATTGATTCATGGCTGGCGATCCTCGACATCAGGCCGACCGACCGGACGCCACCACCTCCATCGGCATATGAGGGGACGGACTTCGGCCGGATGACGCTCCGGTTGAGCCGCGAGATGGCGTATGGACGCCGGTCACCTGCGCTGAATCCGGGCTTGCCCGGACCATTGGGCGCCGTGGCGCCGGCTCTGTGTGGCCGCGGTCAGGGCGTCGCGGCGCCGGCCGGCTGGTACCCGCCGGGCGGAAATTCGAGGTCGTCGCGATCCGGATCGATGATTCGAACCGCGCCGGGCTTGAACACGAACTGGCCCGTGTTCGGATCGGCCATGATGATCTCAACATCCGCTTCCACCGTCGCGTGTTCGAACTCCACCACGTAGGCCTGGACAAACGACTCGTCGCCCATGCCGGGCTGGGCCGCACCACGCGTGTCGTCGAGCTGATGGGACCGGTACGCGCCGTAGCGATCCTGCACGGCTTCAATGAACGCCTGCACCTCGTCGTCCGACGCCGTCGCCCCCGGCCCGTGGAACGCATCGCGGAACGCATCGGGATCGTTCGCGTTGACCGGCTCGAACACCTGCCGCGGCGCCTCCTCGATCGAGTCAACCAATCTCTGACCGAACTGATACAACTGATATCCGCCCCACGCCTGCAGCGCGGTGATGCTCGCGCCGATGATGATTGCCGCGATCGCCAGCCCCATGCCCTTGCGCTGCGGGTTCGATGAGATCGTCACGGCTGACGCGATGCCGAGCAACGCGCCGATCGCCGGCAGGCCGGGCACGCAGCAGACGAGACTGCACACGATCGAGCCGATCGCCAGACCGCTCATCTGCCGTTCGCCGACCGGTTGGAATTCCGCGTCAAGATCCTGGGGAAACTGGCTCATGCGTCACCTCTGGTTTGCGTGTCAACCGCCGCATCCTACGGTCTGCGACTTCATTCGCCAACTCGCCGGCAAGGAGCCGGTTATACTCAGGATCGTGAGCGATATCGATCTCGTGATCTCCCGGTGCAAGGAACTTGAGTCGCTGCTCGAACGCCACGGCGCACGCGGCAGCGGTCTGCACGAGAAGACATCAAGTCTCGCACACCGCCTGCCTCCGGCGACGGTCCGGCAGCTGCGCTTCATCGCGACGGTCCGCAACCGCCTCGTCCACGAATCGGAATATCGCCGCATCGATGACCGGCCGGGGTTTCTCCGCGCCTGCGATGAAGCCGAACAGGCGATTCACGATGCGCTCGGCGACGGGCAGCCGAGGCAGCCCTCACGCCTGCGCCGCATTCTGATCGCACTGGCGATTGCGGCCGTTGTCGCCATCATCGTCCGCGTGCTTTACGGCCTGGGCGTGTAACTGCCGCATCACACTGAACATGCGATGTCCCGGCCAACTGCTGATCCGGCGGGAAGTGGGTGACGTATCATGAACCGAGCCGTGGCAACGATCCCGGGGAGCAGGGCAGTCATTGACCACCAACCGGCCGCTCAAGGAGATCACCATGAGCACGGGACAGGGATCCGCCGGGAACGTCATCGCAGCGCTGTGCAGTCTCGTCATTCCGGGACTCGGCCAGTTGATTCAGGGGCGGCTGCTCATGGCGATCATCATGTTCGTGCTCGCGGCGGTGTTGTGGTCCATCGTCCTCGGCTGGCTGATTCACATCTGGTCAGTTCTCGACGCGGCGCTGTTCAAACCCGCTGCGTCCGGCTCGGCAGCATAAGGGGCAAGCAAGCCGACCGGAGTCCATTCCGCGTGCGCGCACCGAACGCCCCGATGGTCAGTCGGGGCGATCGGTACAACGCGTGTTCATGCGCGGATGACATGCGGGTGACTGCCGGCCGTCCGTGGCCGTCTCGACGCATCCGTTCGTCGATTCGCACCCGCTCAATGCGACGCAATGGCTGTGCCGCGTGCCGCCGGCAGAGCAGAATGTCCCCGCCTCTGCCGGCATTTCGCCCGACACGTTGTAAGTTGCTGCCCACTCAGGTATTGCGCGACTCGATCGCCGGAACGTCGCACGGCCTGAGACGGCCGGCGCGCCGCTGGGCATTCCACGGGGGCGATTGGCATGCGGATCGTGCGCCTTCACGCGGACCTTGCGCGTCAATCTTGCGCGGCCGGAGCGCTATGGGTCACGGTCGACCGGGGGATCCGCGCCACGATCGTCCGTGTGCGGTGCCGCCGGCGCCGCCGTCGCGTCACGCACCGTCAGCGGAGGCGCCGCACGCCACTGCCGGACGTACCAGAACAACGCGATCGCGCCGGCCGGAATGGCGACGATCGCTTCACCGGCGGAATCAATCAGCGCGAGCTGGGCAGACGTCGCCTGAATCTCTGCTTCGGTCATGTCCGCGGCGATGAGGCGTGTCGCGACGATGGTCAGCGCCCACTCGCGAAAACCGAACCGCCCCAGCGGATTCACGCTGAACGCCAGGGCCATGATCGCGAGAATCATGATATCTGACCATGGAAGATTCAAACCGAGTATCGCCGCCGCACACGCCATGCGCCCGAGATACGCCGAGATGTCGACCAGCCGCAGCACGATCCCGCCCCACAACGTCCGCCGGTCGGAGAGCATGCGATCCATTCCCCGGCCGTGACGGACGACAAACGGAAGCAGCATCATCGTGCGCGTCAACCCGCCCCCAAGCAGCAGCATGCCGGCAATCAGCGCGATCCAGATCCAGTCCATCTCCGGACGAACCAGCGTCGCGAGCACGCACACGCCGATCGCCATCGCCAGCACATATGTGATCGCGGCAAACCACCCGCCGAGCAGCAGCAGCGGCATCCGATCGACTTTCAGGTGATACGCCACGCGGGCGACCATCCCCACCCTCACCGGCAGAAAGTTGAGCAGCCCCGCGACAAGATTCAGCCACTGCATCGCACGAAACCCGACCGGTCGGACCGGCCGTATGAACAGCCAGAACATCGCGCCATTCGTGGCCAGGCTGACGATTGAGCACGCCGCCAGCCCGGCGATCAGCCACGGGCTCGCCTCTTTGATGCGGCTCCAGTCACCGCCCTGTACCGCCGTATGAATGCACCACGCCAGAAGCGCTGCGCCGATCAGAAAGCCGGTGATCTGGGTGGCGAGTTTCCGTGTGGAAAGAACGCCGGCCTTGCGCAACGTATCAAGATTGCCCGTCACGCGCCCCCCTTTCGTCGACATGGCCGGCGGCGGTGGCATCAACATTGCGTCGACGCCACTCGCGCAGCATGACGTAGATTGCTCGCAGGCCGTCCACCCAGCCGATTTTCTTGCCCGCTTCGACGCTGCGCGGGTCGTAGCGCACAGGCACTTCCTCGATCGTCACGCCAAGCCGCGCCAGCGCCGCCGTGACCTGCGGCTCGATCCCGAAGCGCGGCTCGGTCAGCATCGGCCGGACGCGATTGAGCACGCTGATGCGCATGAGCTTGTAGCAGCACTCCATGTCCGTCAGCCGGTACCCGGTCAGCATGTTGCTCATCACCGTCAGCGCCCGGTTGCCAAGCATGTGCAGCCGCGCCGCGGCGCCTTCGATCTGCCGGTGCGGGCCCCAACGCGTGCCATAAACGACATCGCATCGGCCGGCGATGAGCGGGGCGAGCAGCGCCGGGTAATCTGCCGGAAAATACTCGAGGTCCGCGTCCTGAACGATCGCGACATCCGCGGTTTCATCGGCCTCGGCGAGCACGCGATCGAATCCCGTCTGCAACGCCGCGCCCTTGCCGCGATTGACCGCATGCGCTTCATACACGAGGTCCACCGATCGTTCGACAAGCTCATCGGCCAGCGAACGCGCTGCCCGGCCGATCTCCTCGTCCGAATGATCGTCAACGAGGACCAGTCTGATGCGCCATCCGTCGGGAAGTTCAACCGCCAGCACACGCTCCACGCAGGGGCGCAGGGTGCCCGGTTCATTGAAAAACGGAATGACGACATGAAGCACCGGCACGATGGGGCCGATGATACCGCCCGCCACCGGCGCCGTCATACTTCGCAACCATCACCGCCGCCATGCGACACATCGCCGGCACGCACAGTCATTCTGCCGACGGATCACGGACCTCCACATCACGCCCCTACAGAAAAACCGGCTGCGCCGCGGCGCAACCGGTTCCTGGAGTTGAACTGTACAAGCGGCGACCGGACGTCAGTTGCTGCTCGATTCGCCCTGGCCGCCCTTGCCGTCGCCGGCGATCGATTCCCGCATGCCGGTGTCGGCCATCACGTTCTTCATGCGGTAGTAATCCATGATGCCGAGGTTGCCCGCGCGGAACGCTTCAGCCATGGCCTTCGGCACTTCCGCTTCGGCAAGCACGACGATCGCGCGGTTCTTCTGGACTGCTGCTT
>SLJD01000044.1 GCA_007135295.1 Phycisphaerales bacterium | reverse complement strand
TGAAGACTGGGACTACAACGACCTTGTCGTGGAAGTGGCCGTCATTCCACTGCCTGCCCCCCTGGCAATGGGCCTCCTCGGCCTGGCGGGCGTTGGTGTGAACCGATACCGTCGGATGAAGACCTGACGCAAGTCAGGCAACAGAATCAAAAACACAAGGGACCGGCCTGTTGAGGCCGGTCCCTTATTCATTAACGAACAATCGTCAGAGCGTCTGGCGCGAATCGCAGTGACAGCACTTGTCAGGTCGCGGCTTTTCAGCTATTCAGCTATCGCCCCCGCTCTTCGAGGTCAGCATGGTGGCGTTGAAGGCGTTCGCTTTCAGCGGCCGCCACCAGTCTTCGTTCTCTCGGTACCACTGAATGGTTTCCTCAAGGGCATCAGGCCACTGACTGCGCGACGGCGACCATCCCAGTTCATCACGAATACGCCTGGCGTCAATGGCGTATCGCCGATCATGGCCGGGCCGATCGGCAACCTGTTCGATCATGTCCCGACCGCAGCCCATGAGCTCGAGAATCATGTGTGTCAGTTCACGATTGCTTTGCTCGTTGTTTCCACCAATGTTGTAGACCTGGCCCGGCCGGCCGCTCTCCAGTACCGCAAGAACAGCTTCGCAGTGGTCGGTAACGTGCAGCCAGTCGCGCACATTCAAGCCGTCGCCGTACAGCGGCACCTTTCTGCCGTCCAGCAGGTTCGTTACAAACAGGGGAATCACTTTTTCAGGATACTGGTACGGACCGAAGTTATTTGAACAGCGTGTCACCATCACCGGCATATCGAAGGTGTGGTGGTAGGACAGTGCCAGCAAATCAGCCGCTGCTTTGGAGGAGGCATATGGACTGTTCGGCTGAACGGGCGTCGATTCGGTGAAGGCCAGATCCGGACAGTCAAGCGGCAACGACCCATACACTTCATCAGTTCCGACCTGAACAAACCGATTGATGTTACCGGCGTCACGGCAGGCGTCCAGCAAGACCTGCGTTCCAATGACATTCGTCGAGAGAAACGGGCCGGAGTCGTGAATTGATCGATCGACGTGGCTTTCAGCTGCGAAGTGTACCACCGCATCACAGTTGCGCAGCACATCTGAAACCGCGTCCCGATCACGCACATCCGCATGCACAAACTGGTATCGCTCATCGCTTTCGATATCAGCGAGATTCGCCGGGTTGCCCGCATACGTGAGCGCATCCAGATTCGTAATCTGCAGACCAGGGCGTTGCTCCATGACGAATCGAATGAAATTGCTGCCGATGAAGCCAGCCCCGCCGGTTACGAGAAGATGCTGAGACGGTGATGTCATGAACGGGTTTCCCTGGTCGGTTGAGTCGTCGCCTGCGGTGTCTGGGCTGCCAACGCAGCACGGACAGTCTGCTCGACAGCCGGCCTCCAGTGTTGCGGCGATCCTATCAGGTCAGCGAGTTCAGTGATGTCAAGAACGCTGTATGCAGGCCGGCGGGCCGGCCTTGGAAATGCATCCGACCCACACGGCTTGACAACGCAGTCCAGACCGGCTGTGTCAACAATACATTCCGCCAATTCGTACCAGGAACAGTGCCCGTCATTGGCGGCGTGGAGGATCCGGCCGGACCATTGGCTGTCGACGGCAATGCGCTGCGACAAGCGTACCGACATCTGCGCGAGATCGCGGCACACCGTGGGGCGGCCAACCTGGTCATTGACAACCTGAATCGACTCCCGCTCAGCAGCCAGTCGAAGAATCGTGCGAAGAAAATTCGACCCGTGCGGCGCAACAAGCCAACTCGTTCGGACCACCGCATAGCGGCCACCCGTGGCGGCAATCGCTCGCTCACCGGCCAGCTTGCTCCGGCCGTAGGCATTCACGGGATCCACAGGATCATTCGTACGGTACGGCTTCGTGCCGGCACCATCAAAGACATAATCCGTAGAGAAGTGGATCAACGTGCAATTGATTTTGCGGCATATTTCAGCCAACACACCCGGCCCGTGGCCGTTGAGTTGCTCCGCGACCTCGTATTGCTCCTCGGCTCCATCAACGTCAGTCATGGCCGCGGCATTCACCAGAACATCCGGCTGAACGGATTGCAGACGGCTGTAGACTTCATGTCGATCGGTGATGTCACATTCGGCCCGACCGCCCAGTGGCACAACGGTACAGCCAGCGGCGGAGGCCGCCTCCACCACTTCTCGGCCGAGCATGCCGTTCGAGCCGGCGACGGCGAGGGTCATGTGCGATACGGGTTCAGACAAGGGACTGATGTGGCCGGAATGACGGGCCGGGAACGAAGGTCATGCAAATCACGCAGAGGCCGCCGCATCGGTGTTCTCACCGCCGGCCGATGACTGCATGCCGACATCAGCCTTATTCGCTCCACCTTCCGCGACAAGCCGCGTGGCCCGGTAGAGACTTTCCACCGTGCCGGCGTCCGTCCACCATCCCTGAAGCACGTCGTAGGTCAGGTCGCCACGCTCGATGTACGCGTTGTTCACGTCGGTGATTTCAAGTTCCCCACGGTCACTTGGCTTTAACGTCTCCGCAATGCTGAACACGTCGCGGTCGTAGAGATAGATCCCGGTTACCGCGAGACTGGTTGGCGGATCCGCCGGTTTCTCAAGAATCTCTGCGATGTGCCCCCCGTCAAGACGTGGTACGCCGAACCGCTGCGGGTCGGGGACTTCCTTCAGAAGAAGCTTTGCCCCCGACGGCTGAGCGAAGAAGTCCGCTACGGCACGGCGGATGTTCCCTTCGATAATGTTGTCCCCCAGCACAACACAGATTTTGCCATCCTCCGCAAAATCCTCGGCGAGCTTCAGCGCGTCGGCGATTCCCCCTTCCCCTTCCTGGTAGGTGTACTGAAGCTCTTTGACGCCAAGGTGCTTTCCGTTGCCGAGCAACTTCAGAAAGTCACCGGCATGCTCACCACCGGTCACGATGAGAATCTCATCAATTCCGGCATTGAGCAGGCACTGAATCGGGTAATGAATCATCGGGCGGTCATACACCGGAAGCAGGTGCTTGTTGGTCACCCGAGTCAAGGGGTGCAATCGGGTTCCGAGACCGCCGGCAAGGATGACGCCCTTCATCTGTCCAGACCTTTCGATGCGGAGGTGTTTACCGACGACCGGAGAGGACTGCTTCGCGCTGTTCCACCTGGGCGCGAAGATCCTGCAGACGCTGTCTCACGTACGGGGTGAGTTCGCTGACGTCATCGACAAGTTCATCGAGCCGGTGCATTGTGGAAGCAGCTTCATCCCACTTCTCCTGCATGGCTTTGGCAATGCCGAGAGTGATGTGAAACTCTGCGACATCGTCGCGATGTTCAATCGCTTTCCGGGCAAGCCGCTCCGCTTCCCCGGCTTCGCCAAGGCAGAGCTTGGCCTGGGCAAGCGTGTCCATGATTTCCGGAACGTCCGGCTCGGCGTCATGGGCGCTGGATGCGAGATCGTAGGCCTCCTGGCAGTCCTGCTCGCCCATCATCAGCATGACCGCAAGATTGTTCATGGCAACGATTTGATCCGGCTCGATCGAAAGCACTTCGCGATACAGGGTGATCGCCTCATCGATATCCTGCAGGTACTCCCGGGCCTGAGCGCGAAGCATGAGGGAAGAAACGGCCTGGGAGCCGTCCAGTTCGATGGCTTTTTCTGCCAGTTCCATTGATCGGGACAGCGACGATTCCGAATCGAAACGCCGACCATACCGCAACCGGGTCGACGCAAGCGACAGGAGCGACTCGGCGGAATCACTGAAGATGTCTTCGACCGCCTCCATGGCGTCATCGCCATGGGTTGAAGATCTCTCTGCAATCCGAAGCCATGCCTCCCGCCAATGACCGTCCCGCTCATCGAAGAGCGGCTTGAAGTGTTCGAACGCGGCCTCGACATCGCCGGTACGCAGCAGCGCCTCAAGCCAGATCCTCGGGCGCTGGCTGTACTGTGATCGCTCCTCGATGAGACGGGGGCCGTACTGTTCCAGGCGTTCCGCAGCCCGGGCCGGGCGGTCGAGCGCCAGTTCAATCGAGGCAATGAAAAGATCCGGCTCGAGCGGGCGGTCCAGTGACCGTCGCCGCCACGTCCGGGCCATATCAAGCGCATCTTCAAGCCGCCCTGCTTCCAGAAGCATCTGCGTCGCCAGTTCAGCCGGCTCCGCGTGCCCCGGCAGCCGGGTGGTTGCACGAGTTGCCAGTTGGATGGCGTCGTTCCGGCGGTCCGCCTGCAGATGAAGCATGATCGCCAGACGCCACCCCGGAAGAAAGCCGGGATGCCTGACCGTTAGCCGCCGGGAATCATCAAGCTCATTCGAGGTCGGTGCCAGCTCGCCGTTTCGGCGTCGGACCCCGTCAAACAGTTCAATGGTCTGCACCAGGGCCGAGTTCCCGTGACCGGCATCGGTGAGGATCTGCACAGCATCCTGCCGGGCCTGCGAGTCCAGCGAGAAACTGGCGTTCACCAGAATCTGCTGCAACGATGCGTGATCCGGTGAGGTGCTCAGCCCGTGCACCGCCTGCTCAAAGGCCTGCTCGACGTCGCCGGTTGAAAGATAGAAGTTGGCCAGCCGGCTGAGCACCACAGGATCTTCCGGGGCCAGATCAAGAGCTTGCTGATACGCCTCGTAGGCCGCATCCGCTTCGCCGATCTGGCGATTGAAGTCGCCGGTCAACAGGTATCGCGGACGAGGTTCAAGCGAATGCCGATGCTCTTCGAGCAGGCGACGTGCTTCATGCGGCACGCCAAGATCAAGGTAGATGTTGATGCCGGCCTGCACCAGTGAGGCATCCGGATCGCCTGCCGCGAGGGACGATTCGAGTTCGTCAAGCGCCTGTTGATGACGGCCGGCACGGTGCAAACGGGAGATCATCGCCACGGGATCGTCGATCCCGGCTTCACCAGCAAGCTGGCTCATTCGTTCGACAACGCGTTGGGGATCACCCTGCGCTTCGAGCAGTTGAATCTCCTGTTGGCGAATCTCCGGGTTCGTGACATTCAGCCGGGCCAGACGGGTGAGGTATTCATCCGCCATCTCATAACTGCCCCGCTGCTGAAGCATTCGTATCAGCCGGACATAGAGCATCGGCTCGCCGGGGTGATCGGCAAGGGCTCGTTGCATCTCCCGGACCGCGTTGTCAAGATCCGGCGATGGCCCGGCCAGATACAGACGCGCCATGAGTTGCCTGGCATCGAGTGAATTCGGCGTCCGATGCAGGACGGAATTCACGAGTACCTGCGCTTCGGCTAATCTGGACTCGCTGTCCGACTCATAACGGAGCGTGTATTCAGCCCGGGCAAGATTGACCCGGTTCGCCTGTTCCCCGGATACTTCCGCCAGGCGCTCGATTGCACGATCGATCAGATCGCGGTCCTGCCACGATTCCTGCCGCGAAACGACATAATCCGCCGCAGTGCCGAGTTCGTCGTCGACCTCCAGCAGTTCATGGAGTGCATCGATCTTGTCTTCATGGTCGATCAGCAGCAGATAGCTGGTTTTCATGCGCTGGCGGAGAAGCTGATTGTCTTCCGCTGCCTCATTGGCTTCCAGAGCCGTTTGAACAACCTGCAGCCCCTCGTCCGATCTGCCCTCGCTGTGCAGCAACCGCGCTTTCGTATCAGCGACCGGCAGCGTCAGCCCATCGATCGACTCGGCATGTTCGAGCAGCGCATGGTGATAACCCAGATCAGCCTGGTGGCTAATCGGGACGAGTGACAGGAGCAGTGCCACATCCGCTTCGTCGTCTTCAAGCAGGTTCTCAATCGTGCGCGTCGCGACCTCCGGACGGTTGTACTGCACTGCCGCCCGAACCAGCAGTTCCTGAAATTCCGAATCCTGCGGAACCCGTTCGACGATCCAGTCCAGGAGATCGACCAGTCCGACCGCCTGCTCGGTTTCCGCGTGGTAAAGGCCGAACCGGTCGGTCGGACGGCCTGAAGCGAGCCAGCTCCGCGCAAACAGCTTGTAAAGACCCAGTCCTGGTTCATCGAGTCGTTGAATCAGGTCGTAAACGATTCCCGTTGCCCGCTCCCCATTACCGACCATGAGCAGGGCCTCGGCGTATGCCAGCCGCGCAGCCACCCAGTTCGGGTCGGACTGATGCGCGCGTGACAGCGAGGAGACGGCCATCGCGTACTCCCCGACCTGCATGTAAGCCTCGCCCATGAGATAGTGCAGAACCGCGTCTCGGGGCGCCAGACCGATCGCTGTACGGTAGGCCTCGATCATCTCACGCCAGTTCTGAGTGCCGTACTCCAGTCGCGCCTCGATGGCTCCGACCCAGGCGAGAACCGTGTCCCGATCCTCGTCTTCAATCGCATCGGCCTGGTCCCTCAACTCGCCGAGCACCTGGCGAGCCTCATCACGCTGGCCGGCCAACACGAGTATCAGCGTCTGCCATCGCATGAGGTCGGAATCAAACTCGCCGAGCTGATCCTCGGCGAGCTTAAGTTCCTCGCGGGCCTGCGCCACGTCGCCTGCCTGCCAGTGCCGACGAACCGCTGCCTCGAAGGTCCACTGCTCATCCGGAAACCGCCGCCGGGTTTCAGCGATCAACTCGTCGGCTTCATCCGCGAGGTCAATCATGTCGAGCATGGAGACCATCTGCTGGAGGACCTGGCGTTCATCAGCCCCCCGCTCGGCCCCCTGCCGGATCATCTCCTCGGCCGCGGCCCCACGGCCGACGGAAAGCAGCATCTCCGCCATGAGCATCTCATACCGGCCGTCTCCGTCGTGCTCCGCCCGCCACGACTCACACAGATCAAGAATGCTGTCAATCGGCTCATCACTGCGCTGGAGGGCGGTGATCTGAAAGACACGCCACGTCATTTCATCGGGCCGCATTTCAATCAGCCGATCCGACAGTTCCAGCGCCTGATCAAACTCATCCTGGAGGAAGTGGCCCATTGCTTTGAGACGGATCGCCTCAAAGTTTTCCGGCTCATGCTCCAGAATCCGGTCGGCGAGGTCCATCCACTCCAGACGGCGGCCGAGCCGCTCATAGATCATGAGCTGATGCTTCATCGCCTCGACGTTGTTCGGGTCGAGCGTGAGAACAGCACCGTACAGCGTCATCGCGTGCGCGAGGTGATCGTTGCCGTCCTCCGGCACCTGCCTCCGGGCGTTTGCGAACGCGATCAGCGCCTCAAGATCGTCCTGGTTTTCTCCGACGTATCGGCTCAGCTTGGGAATGGCGGCTTCATAGTCGCCCTGGTTGTAGTAAGCCATGCCCTCGACGCGGGCCTGCTCGATACGCTGTCCCCGCATCATGGAAAGCCCGAGATAGGTCGCCCCGGCGCCGGCTACAAGAACGACCAGAACGATTGCGGCGATGATGCGTCGTCGCCTGGCGCGACTACTTCGAGTCATGATCTTTCCTTCCGAAGAGCAGCATGAATGCTGTCTCTGCACAGATCTTCATGTCGAACCAGAAGCTGGATTGATGCACGTACTCAATGTCGTAGCGGATCCATTCCTGGAAGTCCTGCCCGGCCGCCCGGGTCCGCTTGAGCTGCCACAGCCCTGTAATCCCCGGACGAACGCTCAACCGCGTCTCCCGCCATGCCGGACAGAACTGGTTCTCATTGTCCGGGCTCGGCCGGGGGCCCACCACGCTCATCTCCCCTTTGAGCACGTTCCAGAACTGGGG
>SLJD01000385.1 GCA_007135295.1 Phycisphaerales bacterium | reverse complement strand
GATTCTGAACAGCCAGATCCCCGCGTCGGGGTTGGCGGGGTCGAGGTTCGGGAAGGTCGTCGCCGAGGGATAGAGGAAGATGATCTCGACATCGAAGACGAGGAAGACCATCGCGATCAGGTAGAACCGGACGTTGAACCGCTTGCGGGCCGTGCCGATCGGATTCATGCCGGACTCATATGCAATCTGCTTGCCCTCGGCGCCGGCGCGTCGCGGCCCGAGTATGTGCGTGGCGATCAGGTTCACGGCGACGAACGTGATCGCCATGGACAGAACCATGAGGATCGGGATGTACCCGGTCAGATCGACGGCAGCGAGCAGCACGCGAAACTCCTGATCAGAAGGCGTGGTGAGCCGGACAGAAGTCGCAGTGTACGGCCCCGCGGGCGGGCTCACAAGGGCGGAGCCGGCCCCGGACGATCCCTCGTGGAGCCGTGGTGCAAACCGCGGATTTTGACTGGCCCGGCCGATTGATGAATCTATACTGGACCGAATGGAACCGGCACTCCGCCGGTCCCGGCCGGGGCCCGGTCGACGTTCGCTCGGGCCCGTTGGCGGGGTGTAGCTCAGCTTGGCGAGAGCGCCTGCTTTGGGAGCAGGAGGTCGCAGGTTCAAATCCTGTCACCCCGATTGGCGACCTACGATGATTCGCCATGGTCGCTCGACCGTGTATGCGGCGTGGCGACACGCCGCCCCGGAGCCGCCGCCGGGACGCGGATACAAAGTTTGCGGGCCCGCCAGACGCCCGCCGACGGGTTTTCCCGTGAGGTATATCTATGAATCCGACCCCCTTCGACCGCAACCAACATTCCGACGGTCACCGCCCGTCCCACATGCCGATTGATGATCTCCGCCTGATTCTGGACCGACTCGGCGTCGCCGCCAGTTCCGACAAGCAACTCCGCTGCGCCATGCAGCAGTTCGCGACCTGGCTCGGCGAAGTGTCCGGGACGGATCTGCGGTTCGACGGCGACGGCCGCCACCACCGGCAGGACCGCGAGGATCGGTCCCGGCAGGAGGACAGCCGGGACTGGTTCGGCGAGTTGCGCAGCGTCGTTCCGCGACGGGCCCGTCTGAAGGCGGAGTGCTGCCGCTGGGTGCCCCGCCGCGAAGCAAATCTCGAAGGCAGCGAAGACCAGCAGGCCGAAGTCGCCCGAGTCGACCGCGAGTACATCGACCGCGCCCGCGCCATGCCGTACTGCTACCTCTGGATGTTGGACGGCAACCACGGCATTCCGGAAGAAATGGAACCGGAAGACCTCGCCGGCTGCTTCGAAACCCTTGCCGAAGCGTCTGAATTGCTGCTCGACCTGCTCGACACTGACGCGGCCGACGATCACGAATTGCTTGAGAAAACGTTGTTCCTGCTCGCCGAGAGCGTCTCCGCGGCACGGTTCCTCGTGATCAAGGCCAACAACCGCCCGGACCCCGATGTCGACGCCGCGTTCCAGTGTTTGCGCCACCTGACGCGCCAGCGACACATCTACATTCCCCGGCACATGCGCGTGGACGACCCGGCCGACCCGTGCGTCTGGCGTGAGCGGCAGCAACGCATCGACGAGATGTACAAGCAGATCGACCGCTTTGTCGATCGGCGGCAGGACGCCAGGCAGCGGTTCGAGGTGTTGCAGCAGGCCGTCAACCACGTTCTCGAAAACGATGAGGGGGACGACGATCAGGCGTTCGAGGCCATCGACAACGCCGCCCGGCAATTGATCGAATTCGGCGACAAGCCGGCGATCGGACCGACGCTCGGCGAGACGATTCGCGGCTTCGCAGAAGAATTCGAGGAAGACGACACGCCCGAGGGCCTCGTCGAGTTGATCGAATACCTTGACCGCGAGGAACGCAGCGTTGACGTTGCAGCATCCGGGCGGGCCACGTCGCCCGCGTCAAGCACCACCGCCCCCGCCGCGGAGTGAGCCGGTCCGATCGATCGCGCAGGTACCGCCTCCTGCACTCAGCATTCTCAGCCGACCCGGCAGAACGCGCGTGATCGCAGGGCGAGGACGGCACAATTTTCTGCCGCGACGAAATGTGCTGTGGCGGGCCGTTTGATAGATCTGCCCTGCCGCTCACTTCGTACAGATTTTATCCGAGCAGGCATGCCTGCGAACGGGCGTGTCTGTGGCATGTGATCTCAGACGTGAAGCCGCCATGCTGAGACGCGCATGGGTCCGTTGCACATGCGCGCCGAGCGGCGGAAAGGAGTGTGCATGATGGCAAACAACAGCCACCACGCCCTTAAGACTGTGCATTTTATCGCATTTGTCCTGGTCATCATCGGGGCACTGAACTGGGGATTGATCGGCGTGGCGGACTTCAACCTCGTGGCCGTGATATTCGGCGATGGGGCGATCGCGCGGACGATCTATGTCCTCGTGGGCCTTTCGGCGGTATTGATGCTGTACACCGAGTTCGCCACCATGCGGGCCGGCAGCGAGCATCAGCGACCTGCCCGGCCGCAATCCGCTCCCGGTTGAGGGGCGATGACTTCGGCCGGGATGCCGGCTTGAACGCGCTCCATGCACCCACCACGGCCCGGGCATGAACCGGGTCGTGGTCTTTTGACAGGCCTCCCTGCGCAGCCTGTTGCCGACGCCCGTCCTGCCCGGCCGCCGGAGGCGGGGGGCGCCCGTGCGGGATGACCGTTGAGCCGGCAGGACCGAACATCGCCCATCGATGCTGGCATTTTTTCTGTTGATACCGGCCGGGGCCATGGGTAGAGTTCAAGTGATGACGCGAACCGGCGCACCATGCTGCCTGGTCGCATTTCGACGGCGCCGCGCCCGCGGCGCGGGTCGGCCTGACCATTCTGTCTCAGCCCAGTCTGTCTCAGCCCATTCTGTCTCAGCTCAGTGCGCCGGGCCGGGCCGCATTTCCCTCCCTTGCATTTCGTTGCCCCTCTCTCTGTTTCATGAATGTCGAGTCGCCGGCGGGCGGTCGAGTCAACGACCCGCTTCCGTTTACGGTGAACGGTTCAGTTCACGCAGCCGCGTGACCGACGTCACATGAAGAGTCCGTTTTTTTGTTCACGTGAACCCCTACTGTCAAAGGAACTGTCATGATGACCGTCACCGATGCCGCCAAAGCGCATCTCGCTCAGGCGCTGGAGACGACCCAAGAAGAAGAAGGCGCAGCCTGCTTCCGGCTCGTCAAGAGCGATGACGATCGGCTGGCCATGGTGCTCGGCGAGCAGTTGAACGAGGACACGGTCGTTGAGCATGACGGCAAAGCCGTGCTGGCGATGGATGGCGAACTGGCCCCCGTCGTGGAAGGCCGAACCCTCGATGTTGAAGAAAACCCCGAAGGCGAAGCTGTGCTCACCCTCAAGTAAGCACGCCGCCACGCTGATACAGTGCAATCCGTTTCTGAATCACCGCGTCGAGAGCGGGAAGCCGTTCTCGACGCCTTTCGTACCGCACGCGGCGCCGCGCGGCGCATCCGTCGGCGCCGCCGTCCTTTCTCCGCCACCGCCTTCAGGACGGCCCCGCACCACGGTCCTTCGTGCGACCCCATGCCGCCGGCGGCAAAAAGGCGACGGCCATGATCCGCCTCGACGCCATCTCGAAAACCTACGACGGCGTCGAATACGCCGTCCGCGACATCACGCTTGATGTTGACGCCGGCGAATTCATCGCCCTGCTCGGCGCATCGGGGTGCGGTAAGACGACCACCCTCAAGATGATCAACCGGCTGATCGAACCGACAGCCGGGACGATTCACGTCGACGGCATTGATGTGACGCAGACCGACCCGGTCGAGCTGCGCCGGGGCATCGGCTACGTGTTTCAGGGTATCGGGCTTTTCCCGCACCTGACCGTCGCGGAGAACGTCGCCGTCGTCCCGCGCCTGCTCGGGTGGGAGCGTTCGCGCACCGCCGCCCGCACCGATGAGCTTCTCGAACTCGTGCAACTTGATCCGGCGCAGTACCGGCAGCGATCGCCACGTGAACTTTCCGGCGGTCAACAGCAGCGCGTCGGCCTGGCGCGGGCCCTGGCGGCCCGGCCGAAGGTCATGCTCATGGATGAACCGTTCGGCGCGCTTGATCCGCTGACCCGCGATGAGCTGCAGCAGGCGTTCGCCGACATCCGCCGCCGCCTCGACCTGACCGTCGTGATGGTCACGCATGACATGACCGAGGCGCTGCTGCTCACCGATCGCATCGCGGTCATGGACGCCGGACGCATCGTCGCCCTGGACACGCCGGTCGATCTCATGCGCGACACGACCAGCGAGCAGGTCCGCCGCCTGCTCGACATGCCCCGCCGACAGACCGGGCGGCTTGAGGCGATCATGGCCGGGCCCGATGTTCGATCGGGTGAGGGAGCCGATCGAACATGACCCCGAACCTCATCGAACAGTTCCGCGTCCTGCCGGAGAACCTCGCCAACCACCTGCAATTGACGGTGCTCGCGCTGGCGATCGGGCTGGCGATCAGTTTTCCGCTGGCGATCTTCGTCGTCAAGCATGAACGGCTGCGGTACCCGACGATGACCGCCGTCAGCATCATCCAGACGATTCCGAGTCTGGCGCTGCTCGCCCTCATGGTGCCGGTCTTTCTTGCGATCGGCACGCTGACGGCCTGGCTGTTCGGGCTGGAGATCTCCGCGCTCGGGTTCTACCCCGCGCTGGTCGGCCTGACGCTCTACAGTCTCCTGCCAATGGTGCGCAACATTGTGACGGGGATCCTCGGCGTTGACCCGTCGATGACCGAAGCGGCCCGGGGCGTGGGCATGACGCCTCGGCAGGTGCTCTGGCGCGTCGAGCTGCCGCTCGCGGCACCGGTCATTATCGCCGGCATCCGCACGGCGACGGTGTGGGTCGTCGGCATCGCCACCCTCGCCACGCCCGTCGGGCAGCGATGCCTCGGCAACTACATCTTCCGCGGCCTGCAGACGTACAACTGGACGGCGGTGCTGTTCGGCTGCATCGCGGCGGCGCTGCTCGCGGTGCTGCTCGACCTGCTGATCGGCGGGCTGGAGAAATCCGCCAGGGAACGACGTCGCCGGCTGGCGGCGACCTCCGCGGGCATGCTCATACTCCTCTTCACCGCCGGTCTGGCCGCCCCCGGGGCCGTGGCGTGGTGGCGCGATGCGCCGCTCGACCGCGAGCGTGCGGCGATCGGCGACCGCATGATCCACGACGGCCCGGACCGCAATGTCGTCCGCCTCGGCTCGAAGAATTTCAGCGAGCAGTTCATCCTCACCGCGCTCATGGCCGACCTGCTCCGCGAAGCCGGCTTCCGCGTGGAAGAGCGCGAGGGCCTCGGCTCGATCGTTGTCTTCCAGGCGCTGGCGAACAATGAGATCGACGCCTACGTCGAATACACCGGAACCGTCTGGGCGAACTCCATGCGGCGTGAAGACACGCCGCCGGCGTGGCGCGTCATGGATGAGATGAACGGCTGGCTCGCCGGCGTGCACGGCATCCGGAACTTCGGGCCGCTCGGCTTCGAGAATGCCTACGGCCTCGCCATGCGGCGCGAAGATGCTGAGCGGCTGAACATCACCTCGATCGCGGACCTTGCCGAGCACGCCGCGGATCTCAAGATCGGCGGCGATGTCGAGTACTTCGGCCGCCCGGAGTGGTACGCCCTGCGCGACACGTACGGCCTGTCGTTTGAAGAAATGGTCAGTTACCAGTCGACGTTCATGTATCCCGCGGTGGCGAGCGGCGATGTCGACGTGATTTCCGCGTTCACGTCCGACGGCCGGATCGACGCGTTCGACCTGGTGCTGCTCGATGACCCACACGAAGCAATCCTGCCGTACGACGCGGTGATCCTTCTCTCACCCGAAGCGTCCCAGTGGTCGCGGTTGCACGAGGCGCTGGAGCCGCTTCGCCGCGCCATCCCGATCGAAGCGATGCGGCAGGCGAACCAGATGGTTGATCGCGATGAAGACCGGCGGACTGTCGAGGAGGCCGCCCGGTGGCTTCGCGATGAGCTGGATCTGTAAGCCGCGATTCGTGTTGAGTGCCGGTCCTGAATGCCCACTTAAAACGCCGCGCGGAGCAGCAGGCCGAGAAGGACGAGCGCCGCGACGATGGCGATCGCCCACTGCTGCCAGCGTTTGACGCCCGATCGGCCGCGGTCGTCCAGCCACGCCCGGCAACGGGGGCACTGCGGCAGATCGTCGTACATCTCCGCTCCGCACTCCGGGCACCGGACGGTCTCGCGGTTGAATCGTTCGATGTCTTCCGGGCTGGGGCCTTCATCGATCATGAGTGTTTCCGTTGCTGTGTTCCGCCCGCGGCTCGGGAGGCGGTGTCACGTCGTCCGCCGGCTGTCATGCCGCTGCCAGTGTCTATAGGATATGACACAACGGACGAGACTTCACGCATCACGAAGGGACGAAACCCATGGCACAGACACCCTCGACGATGACCCCGCTCGGTACGCCCGCGCCGGACTTCGAGCTGCCCAATCCCGATGGCCGGATCATCAGTCTCAGCGATTTCAAGGACGGCGAGGCGTTGCTCGTGATGTTCATCTGCAACCACTGTCCATTCGTCAAGCATCTCCGCGATGAACTCGCCAGAATGGCCCGCGAGTACCAGTCGCGAGGCGTCGCGGTCGTCGCCATCAACTCCAACGACGTCGAGAACTATCCCGACGACAGCCCGGAGAAAATGGCCGAGGAAGTCGAGAACGTCGGCTACACGTTCCCGTACCTGTTCGATGAAAGCCAGGAGGTTGCCAAAGCGTACGGCGCCGCCTGTACGCCGGATTTCTTTCTCTTCGATCGCGACCGCAAGCTCTACTATCGCGGTCAATTCGACAACAGCCGCCCGGGCAACGACGAGCCGGTCAGCGGCCGGGACCTGCGTGCCGCGCTCGATGCGGTTCTCGCCGATGAAGACCCGCCCAAGGACCAGTTGCCGAGTATCGGCTGCAACATCAAATGGAAGCCCGGCAACGAGCCGGAGTACGTCACCGCCTGACGCGCCGGGCGGTTACTTGCGGCGTTTGCGCTGCTTGAACTTGCTCTTGACGCTTTTGGTTTTCGTCGAGCCCCGGCCGCCGAGGCCCGGCATGCCCTTGAGGCCGGGCACCATTGACGGGTCGGCCTGCGAGAGGTCCTTCATCGCCTGCATCTTGCCCTTCGTTCCCATGCCGGACATCTGCTGCGTCATCTTCTGAATCATGTCAAACTGCTTGGTCAGTTTGTTGACGTCGGCCGGGGTCGTGCCGGACCCTTTGGAGATCCGTTTCACGCGCGACTTGTTCAGCGACTTGACGTTCTCGCGCTCGTCGCGCGTCATCGAGTTGACCATGCCCTCAAGCCGGTCAAGCTGATTGTCGTCAACCTCGGCGTCCTTGAGCGCTGACCCGACACCGGGCAGCATGCCGAGCAACTGCTTCATCGGTCCCATCCGCCGGATCGAGCGAAGCTGCTTGAGAAAGTCGTCCATGGTCAACTGACCCTTGGACATTTTCTCGGCGAGTTTCTCGGCTTCTTCCTCGTCGACTTCCTCCTGGGCTTTCTCGACGAGCGAGACGACATCGCCCATGCCGAGAATACGGTTGGCCATGCGCTCGGCGTGGAATTCTTCGAGCGCGTCGTATTTTTCGCCGACGCCGATGAACTTGATCGGCGCGCCGGTCACCTGCCGGACGGACAGCGCCGCCCCGCCGCGCGTATCGGAGTCG
>SLJD01000027.1 GCA_007135295.1 Phycisphaerales bacterium | reverse complement strand
TTCATCTTTGGCATGAGGCCCTTGAGCCGGCCCTTGGAGCCGAGATACGTGATCCGCCACTGCTCCAGGCCATCGGCGTCGGAAACGCTCTCCAGCTCGCTCAGGGCGGTCTGTTCAAGTTCATTGAGTGCGTCCAGCATGATTCCGGCAGTGTAACGGTTTGCCCGTCCGGCGTCCGGCAGGGGGCTGGCGAAACGTCTGCCGTCACGTACCATGCCGGCATGAAAACCCAGTCTACGTCGACGAAAAATACGAAGAAATCACCCGCCCGCCGCTCGACCTCAAATGGCGCCGGAAAGCGCTCCGCCGCCGTCCGCCGCGACCACGAACGCTGGCTGCAAGAGCTGACGTCATTGCCGACTGCGGCCGGCCGCGAGCATCGCGTCATTCAATGGGTCGAGCAGTGGTTGAAGAGTCGCCGGAACCTCACGCTCGATCGCGACGATGCCGGCAATCTATTCATCACACAGAAGAAGCGGTCCTCCCGCCAGCCGATCCTGCTGCAGGCCCATCTCGACCATCCGGCGTTCGTAGTCCGTGAAGCGGCCGGTGGCCGGGACGTCGAACTGGAGTTCCGCGGCGGTGTGATGGACCCGTACTTCGAGGACGCGCGCATTGAGATTTTCGACGCCGACGACACGCCGCATCGCGCGACGATCACGAACCTCGACAGCGCGGCCACGCCCTTTAAGCGTGTCACGGCACGGCTGAGCCGTACTTCGCAAACGATCCAGCCCGGCGATGTCGGCCGGTGGGTGCTTCCCGGCCACAACCGGCTGCCTCGTGTCAGCAAGGGGATATTGCACACGCACGCCTGTGATGATCTGGCGGCGGTGTCCGCAGCGCTTGCGGCGCTGGACGACCTCCGCAATGATCGCGAGATGGGGCACGTCGGCGTGCTGCTCACCCGGGCCGAGGAGATCGGGTTTATCGGTACGCTCGCCAGTTGCCGTGACGGTTCGGCTCCGAAGGACGCCCGGATCATCTGCCTGGAGAACTCGCGGAGCTTTCCCGAGTCACCGATCGGCGCCGGGCCGATTCTCCGCGTGGGCGATCGGGTGAGCGTTTTCGAGCCGACGCTCACGAACCGGATCAGCTCGATCATGTTCGAGCATGAGAAGAATCATCCGGACTTCAAGTGGCAGCGCAAGCTCATGCCCGGGGGCCGGTGCGAGGCGACCGGGTTCAGTTCTTTCGGGTACCAGTCGACCTGCCTGTGTTTGCCGCTCGGCAACTACCACAACATGCAGGACATCGACGGCGTTCGCGACGGCCGGGCTGAAGCGCGTGTCGGCCCGGAGTATATCAGCGTCGAGGATTATCACGGGCTGATCGACATGCTCGTCCTCTGCAGCCGCGAACTCGACGGGGCCATCGGTGACCTGCGGACGCAGATGGAAGAGCAGCTTGCGCAGCGCGAGTTCGTGCTGCATTCATGAATCACGCGGTGAACGCGGTTACGGCTGAGACAGGCCGGTTCGCTGCCACACGGCGATGGACTGTCGCACGCCGGCCCAGGGTTCCGGCCATTGCCGGGCGTCGATGATCAGCGGACGCTCGTAGCCGGCGGTCTGCAGCGCAACGCGGTAGGCGAGCACATCCAGCCGGCCGAGTTGCCCGTCGCCGACCGGGCCGCGCATGCCGGTCGTCAGCAGGTCTGCCAGGCGGGCGCTGACCAGCGCGTCGCCATGCTGGGCGACGGCCTCGGCCGGGTCCTCGCCGGAACTCTGCCACGCCGGCGGATCCACCCCGATCGAAACGCCGTCACGTGGTACGGACGGGCAGCGATGGTCGGCAATCGGCACGCCGTGGTGGTCGGCGGCTTCGACGATCGTCTCGAATGCGTCGACCGCGCCGGCGGCCTCATCGTCCGTGATGGACGTCGGCAGGGTGCAACTGATCGGGCAGCGGCCAAGGTCTTCGGCCAGCCGGATGGCATCGAGGAACGCGCTCATCGCCCGGTCGACGTTCTCATTCTCAATGAAGTGCTCCGGCGGGATCCACAGGTCGATGCCGCTGCATGACAGTTCGAGCCGGGTCAATGTCGCAAGCAGCCCTCGCCGGGCCGAGCGGTCAAGTTCGCGCGGGCGCAGGCCCGGCTGGGCAGCGCTGAACTGCGCTGCGCGCACGCCGAGGTCATGGAGCCGCGTCAGCGTCCGCCGGACGTCACTTCCAAGCGGGGCGATGGTGACCGCCAGCATTGGTCCAAAATGGCTTGAAACATGGGTTTCCACGACCGGGACAGTAGCGGAAAACACCCGGGGAGGGAACGCGCCGGAGGCGGGCGACTGCAGCGCGCGCCCGGAGGTGTCGCGATGGTGGTAGGATGCAGGCGCTTGGCATTTTTCACACACCCTACAGGTTGATCTTGACACCATGACACAGGCGGACACGACGCAAACAGGCGGCACGTCGAAACAGGCCGATCAGACCGCGGCGGCGGCGCTTGCGGCGAACCCGGCGGTCGACGACGCCATCGAACGGATTGTCGGCGAGATCGAATCGGCCCGGGCATCCATCACCGGCGTGCGGGGGCCGGTGACCGGTGGCCGGGAATCGCTCAAGGATTTTCTCGAGCGGCAGAAGCAGAACAAGGGCCGTGGGGGGTTCTTCCCATACATTGGGTCGGGCATCGGCAACGGCCCGCTCGTTGAACTGCTCGATGGCTCGGTCAAATGGGACCTGATCAACGGGATCGGCGTGCACATGTTCGGCCACAGCGACCCGGACCTGATCCGCACGGGCTTGCGGGCCGCCATGGGCGACACGGTTCAGCAGGGCAATCTGCAGTGCAACGCCGACGCCGTGATGTTCGGAGAGACGCTCGTCGAGCAGGCCTCCAGGGGCTCGGCGCTGCGGCACTGCTTTCTGACGAATTCCGGCGCGATGGCCAATGAGTCAGCGCTGAAGATCTGCCAGCAGAAGAGTAACGCCGCTCCGCGAGTCATTGCGTTCCGCGACTGCTTCATGGGCCGTTCGACCGCCATGTCGCAGATCGGGGACAACGCCGGTGGTCGTATCGGGCTGCCGTTAAACGTTCAGGTCGACTACATGCCGTTCTTCGACGCGGACGATCCGGAAGGATCCATTGAGGCGGCCTGTGAGCGGCTCGACGAGTACATCTCCCGGTACCCGGGCCAGCACGCGTGTTTTGTCATGGAACTCGTCCAGGGCGAGGGCGGCTTCAAGACGGCGCCGCGCGAGTTCTTCGAGCCGCTCATGGGCATGTGCCGTGAGAACGGCATCGCCGTCTGGGCCGATGAAGTGCAGTCGTTCGGCCGAACGACGGAGATGTTCTGCTTTCAGACGCTTGGTCTCGGCGAATTCATCGACGTTGTGACGATCGGCAAGATGAGCCAGGTCTGCGCGACGCTCTTCACCGAGGCGATGAATCCCAAGCCCGGCCTGCTCAGCGGCACCTTCCTCGGTGATACGGTCGGGCTTCAGGTCGGCCGGCGCATCGTCGATCGCCTGCGCGATGGTGGGTATTACGGGCCGGACGGACGCATCGCGCAACTCCATGACGCGTTCGTCAGCCGGGCCCGGAAGCTGGCCAAGAGCCACCCCGAGTGGTTCCCGGCCGTCCCGGGTAGTGGCGGCGAGCCGTTCGGCGGCATTGGAGGCATGATGCGAATGACGCCCTTCGGTGGTGATCGAACGAAGATCAATACCGTAGTGCAGACGCTCTACCGGCACGGCGTGATTTCCTTTTTCTGCGGCCACGGCCCGTACCATGTGCGGTTCCTTCCGCCGATCGGGGTCATGGAGCCGGAGCAATTTGACGACGTATTTCTACTGGTGGAAGCGGCCCTAGAGCAGGTGGCCGAGAAGTCGGACGATTGATAGCGGGGGGCGCTGAGGCGTGCGGGGCCTGCCGCCACAGTGCTTGAATTATGGAATCGCTGGTATGTTCATCATTCGCCAGGCCACGCTCGAAGACGCGACGACCCTCTTCAAACTCGCGAAGATGGTCCACTTCATTAATCTGCCCGCCGATCTGGACATCATCCGGAATCGGATCCTCCTGTCGCGTAAGAGTTTCGCCGATCAGGTCGAGTCGCCGCGTGACCGCCAGTTCATGTTCGTGATGGAGGATACGGAGACCGGCAACGTCATCGGGACGTCATCGATCATCTCATCGATCAGTTGGCCCGGACGGCCGCACACATTCCTGCAGGTTCGAAGGCGCGAGCACTACAGTGAGGACCTGCAGGAGGGCCATGTGCATGTCACGCTTCAGCTCGGTACTGATGAGACCGGCCCGACCGAGATCGGCGGGTTGATCCTTTCTCCCGTGTATCGCGGGCACCGGGCGAAGATCGGTGCCCAACTCAGTCTTGTGCGATTCCACTTTCTCGGCTTGTACCGGCATTATTTCAATGAACGGATCATTGCGGAGATGATGGGGGCGCTGACGCCGGACAGCAGCAACTCGCTCTGGGAGTACCTCGGACGGAAGTTCATCAACCTCAATTATTCAGAAGCGGATCGGTTCTGCCAGCAATCCAAGGAATTCATCACCTCTCTCTTCCCGCATGAGGAACTCTACGTCACCATGCTGCCGGCCGAGGCGCGCAACCTGATCGGCAAGGTCGGGGACGAGACGAAACCGGCCAAGGCGATGCTTGAGCGGCTCGGTTTCCGGTACAAGGGGCACATTGACCCGTTCGACGGCGGGCCGTACCTCGAAGCATCGGCCGGCGACATTGAACTCGTCAACCAGACAACGGCGGGGACACTTGCTGAACCGGCCGGCTCGTATCCTGAGCAGGGGTTCGTCAGCGGGATGACCGAGCACGGCTACCGCGCGGTGTGGACGAACTACGCAACAGATGGCGACCGGGTGTCCGTGCCGCCCGACGTCAGTGAAGCGCTGTCCTTTCAGACCGGCCAGTCCGTCGGCGTGACGCCGTTGAAGATGTCCGCATCGGACGGGCGATCGACCGGGGCCGGCGAGCAGATTTCACCGGAGAAGACGGCTTCATGACCACGCCGACGAAAACGACATCCGTCCTGCGAGAATTGCCGGGCAACCTGGTCGACGGCCGGTTCCTGCCGATCGAAGGCGACGGTCTGGTCTCGACGAACCCGGCGCGACCCGACGAGGTGCTCTGGTCCGGTTCGCCGACGGAAGAGCACGTGGATCTGGCTGTCCACGCGGCCCGCCAAGCGCTGGAAGAGTGGTCGCAGCGGTCTCGCGAGCAGCGGGCCGAGGTGCTGCGGCGGTGGCAGGACGTCGTCCGGCGCCATGCGGATCGTCTTGCTGAGCTGATCACCGACGAGATGGGCAAGGTGCTCAGTGAGTCGAAAGCCGAAGTCGGCGCGGTGACCGGCAAGGTGGATATCACCCTGGATGATGTCAGTCTTGACCGCGTGCGCGAATATGAAGTGGCGGTCTCCGATTCGCGGATCGGCCGCTGCCGGTACAAACCGCACGGTGTGATGGCGGTCGTCGGGCCGTTCAACTTTCCGGCTCATCTGGCGAACGGGCATTTCGTTCCGGCGATGCTGCTCGGCAACACGGTTGTCTTCAAACCCTCGGAAAAGACCCCGGCCGTCGGGCAACTGATCGGCGAGATGATGGTCGAAGCCGACGTGCCGCCGGGCGTGTTCAATGTTGTGCAGGGCGGCGCGGACGTCTCGCGGCGGCTGACCACCCATGAAGAGATTGACGGCATCGCGTTTACCGGCTCCTGGCCGGTCGGGCGGAAAATTCTCGAAGCGAACCTCGATCGGCCGGGGCGGATCGTTGCGCTGGAAATGGGGGGCAACAACCCAGCCGTGGTGATGGATGACGCTGACCTTCGGCAGGCCGTGATCGAATGTCTTCGCGCCGGCTTCGGCACGACGGGACAGCGATGCACCTGCACCCGCCGGGTCATCGTGCACGAGGCCATCGCCGAGCAGTTCATTTCGGCGTTCTGCAAGGCGGCGTCAACGATCGTCATCGGTCCGGGTCGCTCACCCGAACCGGTATTCATGGGGCCGATCGTTTCAAAGCAGGCAGCGGATGATGTGCTGGCCGCTCAGGCAGACCTCGTTCGGCGCGGCGGCCGTGTGCTTGTTGAGGCAGCACGACCGGATGAACCCGGGCACTACATCAGCCCCGGCGTGGCCGAGGTAGACGGCTTTTCCATCGAGCAGGACGGTGAAACGTTCGGACCGCTTGTACAGATCTGCACCGTCAGCAACCTTGATGAAGCGATCGAGCAGGCGAACCAGACAAATTACGGCCTTGCTGCATCGATTTTCACTGCGGACCAGGCCAATTTTGACCGGTTCTTCCACGGAATCCGCAGCGGCTGCATCAACTGGAATGCCGGCACGGCCGGTGCTTCCAGCAAGCTGCCGTTCGGCGGGGTGGGGCTGAGCGGTAACCATCGGCCGGCGGGTGCGTTCAGTGTTGAGTACTGCGCATACCCAATCGCCAATATGGTCGAACGCTCGACGCAGTCGACTCCCCCGGATGGCTTGCAGCTCCCCGACACCATCTGACCGATCCGGTATACGTGACGCGGTTGAGCGGTCGGGCGGTGTGATACCTTCGCATGATCCTGGCACCAGTCAGTGTCGTCAGAAGAGTTGATGCGCGTCGAGGAGCCGGGGCGGGGCTGCCGAAGTCAAGGTGCGCGGTTGATGGTGAAAGCGGATGGCGTCGCCGATGAACCTCCCTGGAAACAGGCAAGGGACAGGTCGGCGATGAAAGCGGTTCTGTTGATATTCTGCCGACAATGGTCTTCGAGTTGTGCACGGGAGCGCCGCGCAATTCCTCTCAAGTCCGTGTCAAGCAATCCAGGAAATTCACTTCCATTCCGGATTGAAATCAGCAATAATGCAGCGAGTGGAACGGGCGCGGGCCCGCACCAGCCATGTCATGCCACAGGGAGCCGGTCACGTTCCCGCTTCGCTCAGCATTCCATCTGCCGATGGTGTACGGCGGAGATCATCAGAATACTTGGGAGGAAATCATGTTCAACCAACTCAGGGTCACGTTGACGCGACTTGCGCTGCTCGCCATTGCTTCTGGGTTTGCGGCCTGCGGCGCGGCAGATGACAAGGCGGGCGCAAGCTCCGACGCCGCAGCGCAATACCCCACGCCGGAGTCGGTGCTGAGCGAGATCGATGTGCTCTCGGAACGTGGCCCGCTCCGCTGGTCAGACGTCTCTGAACACGTGTTTCTCGAAAAACGAGCGACAGCGGGAACTGGCCGGATATCTTGAATCGGAAGAACTCAGCCTGCAACTTTCGGATGAATCTGCAGAGCTGTTTGACTTGGATATGGAGATGTACGGAATGGTCGAACTTCTCTTCCCCACTCACGGGCCGGCGACCGTCGGTTCGCGCGAAGATCGGCGCGTGGTGGCGGAGTTTACACACCAAGACATGTTCAGCGACGAGGAGGAGACGTTTCAGATTCACCTCGTTGAACAGAACGATCGATGGTGGATTTCGGGATATACCCTTGAACGTCACCCGCACTTCGGGAAGGAGGACATGGAGCCAATGGTAGAATTCATGAAGGGGACGGAGCAGATCAACCGGAATCTCTGAACAATCGCGCAACTCCCTGTCTGCATGATGGTACAACATGGCGAGCTTTGTATCCGGTGACTGAATCAAGGAGATCGCCATGGCTGAGCGCAAGAATGCTGAACCCGCCCTCGTCGACGGCCTGACCAGTGAACTCGGCGGGCCGCGCACGTCGCACCTGCTCGATCGGCTCGACGCCGCCGTGCCGTGGGAGAAGCTTGCCCGGCCGGTGCTGCGGCTGCCGGAGTATCGCAACCGCGGTGCGGGCCGCC
>SLJD01000422.1 GCA_007135295.1 Phycisphaerales bacterium | reverse complement strand
CGTCTTCCGCCAGTGTCTGGAGATCGGCTTCTTCCACGCCGACCCGCACCCCGGCAACATCTTCGTCAAGCCCGGCGGGCAGATCTATTTCATCGACTGCGGGATGACCGGCCACGTCGACCCCGGCACGACCGAGCAGCTCGCCGACCTCGTCCAGGGCGTGCTCAACCAGGACCTCAACCGCGTGATCGAGGTCGTGCTGTCGCTCGGCGACGCGGACCCGGCCATGGCCGACGACCGGACGTTTCGCGCGGACACGTGGGAGTTCATCTCCCGGTTCGACAACGTCACCCTCGAAGAGCTGCACATGGGCGACCTGCTGCAGGACTTCTTCGACCGCGTCCGGCGCAACAAGCTCCGCGTGCCCAGCGACATCGTCTTTCTCATCAAGTCGATCACGACGATCGAGGGCGTCGGCGAGCGACTCGCCCCGGAGTTCGACATCGTCGGCTACGTCAAACCGTACATCGAACGGCTCGTCCGGCGACGGTACGGCATCCGGGCGCTGCGCCGGCGGCTGCAGGACAGTCTGTTCGGTTACGCGCAGGTGCTCGAAGACGTGCCGGCCCAGGCGCGGTCGCTGTTCTTCGGCCTGCGGCGAAACCGCCTGACGATCAACCTCGAACACCGCGGCCTCGATCGGCTCACCGATCAGATCGACCGGGCGAGCGGGCACATCGCCCATTCCGTCTTCGTCGCGTCGCTGATCCTCGGCTCGGCGGTGCTCGTGCTCGCCGACAGCGTCCTCGGCGAGCCGGGGCTGCTGTCCATCATCGCCGGCGGCGGCATCATCGGCGCGCTGATCCTCACCGCCATCCACTTCATCCGCAGCCGGTGGCGGTGAGCCCGCATCGGCCGAGGTGCGACAGTCGATCGGCCGGGCGGACCGGGGACGACGATTTACGGCGATTCACGATCGCGTTTTTTCCCGTCGCCGGTCAGCGCATCGCCGGCTCCCTGCAGGATGCCGCTCATCGTCTGCAGCAGCATGCCCGCGGCGTGAGGGACGGCTTTGGCGCCGGCCCTGGCCGTCTCGCCGGCGAGACTGACCGGATGCTTGATCGCGGCCTGGATGGCGTCCTCGATCGGCGGCCGCATCGACGACGCCGCACGCCGGATGTGATCGTTGAGGTCATGGAGCTGGCCGCTGATCTCGTCGCCGGCCCGGCTCGTCACGTGCGTGACCGTATCGACGAACGCCCGCTCAAGATCACGCAGGTGCTCGACGGCGCGATCCACGTCTTCCCGGGCGAAGGTCTCACCCCGGCCGCGGGCTTCTTCAAGCGCGTACCGCGTGGCGGTGGCGGTGGATGAGAAACCGTCGGATAGCCCGTCGATCACATCGCGCAGGACGCTCTGCTTGTCCTTGGGCGTGCCCTTGCGCATGCCGCTGAGCACACCGTTCATGAACTGCTCGGAGACGTTGGTCAGCCCTTCGAGGCCGAGCCGGCGGTTCTGCACCGCGTCGACGACGGCGCGGCGGGCTTCGTCGCGGACGTTCTCGCCCTCGGTAACGATGCGTTCGGCCTCGGCGGAGATGTCTTCGGGACGCGGGGGATCCGCCTGACCGCCGGGGGACTGGCCGGGGGACTGATCGTTCTGTTCGTGCTGCTCGGTCATGCCGGTGCTCTCCGATGATGCGGCCAATGGGCCTTTTTCACGCAACGAATCCGTTCAGCAACAGTGTAGCGCGACACACGCCGTTCGCGGCGGGTTATTCCTCATCGCTTTTCCTATTCCTCTTCGCTTTCCCGCAGTTTCGCCAGGACGGTCAGGTCTTCGAGCGTCGTGACGTCCTGCTCGGTGTCGGTGCCGGCTGCGACGTCGCGCAGCAGTCGCCGCATGATCTTGCCCGACCGCGTCTTGGGCAGCGCATCGGTCAGGCGGATCTGATCCGGCTTGGCAATCGCCCCGATCTCGCGGGCCACGTGATCGCGCAACTGTTCACGCAGATCCGCCGACGGCTCCGCGTGCGATTCGAGCGTCACGAACGCGGCGATGCCGGTGCCCTTGATCTCGTGCGGCACGCCGACGACCGCCGCCTCCACCACCGCCGGGTGGCTGACGAGCGCGGATTCGACTTCCATCGTCCCGAGCCGGTGGCCGGAGACGTTGATCACGTCGTCGATGCGGCCCATGATCCAGAAATAGCCGTGCTCGTCGCGCTTCGCCCCGTCGCCGGCGCAGTACATGTTCTCGACGCGCCGCCAGTACGTTTCGAGAAACCGCTCCCGGTCGCCGTGTATCCCCCGGAGCATGCCCGGCCACGGCTTGCGGATGACAAGCAGCCCGCCGGTGTTCGCCGGCTGCTCCTCGCCTTTCTCATTCACGACCGCCGCGTCGATGCCGAAGAACGGCAGCGTGCACGAACCCGGCGTGGTCGGCGTCGCTCCGGGCAGCGGCGTGATCATGTGCCCGCCGGTCTCCGTCTGCCACCACGTGTCGACGATCGGGCATCGCTCGCCGCCGATCACGCGGTGGTACCACATCCACGCTTCGGGGTTGATCGGCTCGCCGACCGTCCCGAGCACCTTGAGCGATGACAGGTCGTGCTTCTCGGCGTGCTCGGCTCCCCACTTCATGAACGCGCGGATCGCCGTCGGCGCGGTGTAGAACTGCGTGACCCGGTGCCGCTCGACGATGTCCCAGAAGCGGTCCTCGGCGGGAAAATTCGGCGCGCCTTCGTACATGAGCGACGGCACGCGGTTGGGCAGAACGCCGTAAACAATGTAACTGTGCCCGGTCACCCAGCCGCAGTCGGCCGTGCACCAGTAGACCTGATCGCGTCCGGGATGCAGGTTGAAGACGTACCGGGCGGTGATGTACGTGAAGACCATGTACCCGCCGGTCGTGTGAACAATGCCCTTGGGCTTGCCGGTCGAACCCGACGTGTACAGCAGGAAGAGCACGTCCTCGCTGTCCATCGCTTCGGGCGGACAGTCCTCGTCCGCCGCGGCGGTCAGTTCGTGGTACCAGTGGTCCCGGCCGTCCTGCCAGTTGATCGCGTTCTCGCACCGCTTGAGCACGACGACGGCGTCGACATCCCGGTTGCCCGCCGCGAGCGTTTCGCACGCCTGGTCGACGTTGTCCTTGAGCGGCACGATCTTGCCGCGACGCCACGCCCCGTCGCCGGTGATGATCACGCGGCTGTCGGCGTCGGTGACGCGATCCGCGATCGCCTGGCTTGAGAACCCGCCGAAGATGACTGAATGCGCGGCGCCGATCCGCGCGCAGGCGAGCATCGCGATGGCGAGTTCCGGGACCATGCCCATGTAGATCGTGACGACGTCGCCCTTCCTCACGCCGAGCTTCTTCAGCGCGTTGCCCAGCCGGGCGGTCTCCCGCTGCAGGTCGGCGTAGGTCAGGCGCCGGATCTCCGGCCCGCCGTTGTCGACCGGCTCGCCTTCCCAGATGATCGCCGTCTCATCGCCGTGGCCGTTTCGAACCTGCCGGTCGACGCAGTTGTCGCAGATGTTGGTCTGCCCGCCGACGAACCACTTGGCATCGGGCGGCGACCATTCGAGCACTCGGTCCCACGGCCGGTACCAGTGCAGTTGCTCAGCAATCTCCGTCCAGAATGCCTGCGGATCGCTGATCGAGCGGTTGTAGATCTTCTCGTAATCACTCAGCGAGGAGACATACACGCTGCCCATGCGGTCGACGAAGTCCGACGGCGGATTGAAATGCCGCTCCTCGTGCAGAATGGACTCAATACTGCTCGGATCGAATGTCGGCTGCGTCATGTCAGGCCTTTCGGGGTGACGGTGGCAGGCACTGTGTCCGGCCGATCGCCGGCAGGGCGTCCAACCTGCGGTGCCGGACCTGTGGTGCCGGAATTATAAAAGGCCCGCTGGCCGTGTGTTCATGTTTTCACCGCCGGCCGCGCTTGGATCGCCCCCCACTGCTTTTGCCCGGGCTCTTGCCCTGCCCCTTGCTGCGCTCTTTGCCACCGGCCTTGCCCTTGCCTTTCGGCCTGCGGCCGCGTTTCCGACCGTCACGATCGTGGTCCGGCTCGGCCGTGCTTGTCTTGCTCATGCGGTCCGGCATTTTCGTGATGAGCAGGTCCATGTGCCGGTCGGGCAGATCGATGCGCGAGATCAGCACCGTGACGACGTCGCCCACGCCGATCGACGCGCCGCTCCGTTTCGCGACCAGCCGGCCCGTGTCACGATGGGCGATCCACCGGTCGGCCTTGCCGCCCGGATTGGGAAGTTCGGAGATCGCCACCTGCCCTTCAACGAGAAACTGCTCAATCGAGACAAACACCGCTTTGCTGCTCATCCCGGTGATCACGCCGGTGAACTCGTCACCGAGATGATGCGCCTCCAGGAACTGCATGACGAGGAAGTCGCGCAGCTCGCGCTCGGCCGCTTCGGATTCCACCTCGGTCTGCGAACAGTGCCGGCCGACCTCGATCAACTGGCCCTCATCAAGCACGCGGGCGTCATCGGCAAGTTTCCCGGCGAAGCCCTTGCGCTTCTTCCCGCCCGGCACGTTCCGGCCGTTGTCCGTCAATTCCAGAAACGCCTGGATCGCGCGATGCACCGTCAGGTCGGGATACCGGCGGATCGGGCTGGTGAAGTGCGTGTAATGGTCCGACGCGAGCGCGAAGTGGCCGATCATCGCCGGGCTGTAGCTCGCCTTCGACAGCGTCTTGAGCACCGCGAAGTGAATCGCCCGGGCGGCCGGCGTCTTATGCGTCATCTCCAGCAGCCGCTGCATGTCGTGCCGCGACGGCTCATCCGGCAGGCGATACTGCACCGTCCGTGCGTAGACCGCCAACTCCTCCATGTCATTGAACGACGGCTCGGGATGGACCCGGCGGATCAGCGGCAGGGAGAGCCCGGCAAACGTCCGCGCGACGGCCTCGTTCGCCTCGACCATGAACATCTCGATGATCGTGTGCGTGAAGGCGTCATCCTCGGGCTCAGCGTCGATCACGTGCCCATCATCGTCGAAGATAAGTTCGACCTCAGGCAGGTCGAGAACGATCATCCCGTCCCGGCGGCGCCGCTTCTGCAGCGTCCGGGCAAGCCGGTCCGATTGCTTAAGCTTCTCGATCAGTTCATCGGAGTACTTCGGCTCCGCCTTCGCGTGCTTGCGGGCTTCCTTGGCATCGCCGTCGATCAGCGCCTGCGCTTCGAGGTACGTCAGCCGCTTCGCTGACTTGATCACCGTCGACGCGAGCCGCTGGCCGACGACATTGCCTTTGCTGTCGAACGTGATGAACGCCGACTTCGTCAGCCGCGGCACGCCTTCCTGAAGCGAGCAGATGCCGTTCGAAAGCGTCTCCGGCAGCATCGGCAGCACGAGCCGGGGCAGGTACGTGCTGTTGCCGCGCTGCTTCGCCTCAGTATCCAGGGCGGTGCCCTGCTCAACGAAGTACGCCACGTCCGCGATATGCACGCCGAGCGTCCATTCGTGGCGTTTCGTGTCGTACTCGATTGAAATCGCGTCGTCGTAGTCCTTGGCGTCCGGGGGGTCGATCGTGAAGATCAGTTCATCGGTCAGGTCTTCGCGGTCCTGCCAGTCATCGGGCTTCTGCTCATCGTATTCACGAGCAAGTTGCCGCGCGTGATCGAGCACTTCCTCGGGAAACGCCGTGCGCAGGCCGTGGGCGGTGATGACGGCCTGGGTTTCCACATCCGGCTTGCCCGCATCACCGAGCACTTCGGTGATCACGCCCGCGCCGAACTGGTCTCCATCGGGATATTGAATCAGTTCGAAGACGACCTTGTCGCCCGCCTTGGCGTTCTTGGCGTGCGGATCGCGCACGAGCACCGGGGCGGAGAGGATGCGGCCGTCCGGCTCGATGTGCCACCGGCCGTGCTCGTGGTGCAGCGTGCCGACGAAATGTTCATGGCCCCGCTCGACGATCTCAATGATCCGCCCGACATACGGGCTGCCGCCGCGCCGGCCGTGCTGCTTGATCACCTTCGCCCGCACCCGGTCGCCGGAGACCGCGTCCGCGGTGCTGCCCGGCGGCACGAAAAGGTCGCCGTACCGGTACACCTGGTCCGGGATGATGAACCCGAAGCCGCGCGGATTCAGACGCAGCCGGCCGACGAGTTCATCTTCGAATTCCGGAAGGCCGATCAGCCCGTCGTCATCAACCATGATCGCGCCGGATTCGGCCAGCTCCGCGACCGCTTCCTCGAAGACGGGCCGATCATCCGGCTCGATCCGCATGGCTTTCGCGAGCGCCGCCACCGCCGCGGGCTCGTACTCCTCCTGGGAGAGAAAATCAAGAATTCGATGCTTGAAACGAAGGGGCATGGACACTCAATCCGTCAAAACAGCCGGAACTGGAAAAACAGTCAAACACACAACAACGACTCCGGCTTCGATCGATTCTTTTCGGAACGGCATCTGCCGCTGGACATTCGCCGCAGACGTGGCATGGTAAACGGTGGACAACATCCGGTATACGTCGGCTGATCGACGAAACGTCATCCAAACAGTGCGAAGCACGGCGATCGCCCGCCCCGCCGTTCGCGGGCGGAAACGCTCAGCCGACCATCAGCCCGGCAGAAGACCGGCAGAATAGTGAGGTCACCATGTCACAGGTCACCGCCCGACCGAAAACGGTCGCGCTGATGAGTCTCATCACCGCCATGCTGCTCATCGGCGGGGCCGGCTACGTTTACGCCGCCCAGTCCGCCGGCCGCCAGCACGACGGCGTCATCCTTCATGGCGATGCCATTCACCCCGCCGCCCGCGTGGTCCGCCTCAACGGAAGCGCCGGCCGACTCGACACCCGCACCGGCGAACTGCAACGGTTCCGCGGCAACCTCAAAGATTCCAGCGGACCGGCGCGATGGGCGGAATTTGCCCCGGCGGTCAGCGAACGAACATCCGGCGTGCTCGACATCAACCAGGTCCAGGAATCGACGTTTCTCGTCGATCTCGTCACCGGCGACACGTGGCTGCTCCGCCGCACCGCCAACGCCGCGCGATGGGACCACGTCGACCGCTGAACCATCGCCGACTGACATACCTGTTTGAACAGTCAAGTTCCGCTCGAATCGCTGGATGACGCCGATGAAGACGATGACGACGACTTCGAGGCGCCGTCGGATGACTTTGCCTGCCCGTTCGATGAACCCGACGAAACCGAGTCCGAGGAGGCGGCGCCGCTCGACGTCTCACTTGATTCCTTCTTGCCGGAATCGGGCTTGTCGGCCTCGGCGGCCTTGCGATACGACTCGCTTCGATAGTCGGTCTCGTAGAAGCCGCTGCCCTTGAAGATGACGCCGGCGCCCGTGCCGATCAGCCGCTCTAGCGCGAGCTTGCCGCACTCCGGGCACTTCCGCTTCACCGGGGCGGACATGGACTGAAACAACTCAAACGTATGGCTGCATGCTTTGCATGCATAATCGTATGTGGGCATGAATCGCTACTCCTCATCGTCGGGCGGGGCGACGGCGACCTTGGCCGGCCGCAGCACCATCTCGCCCAGAGCGTACCCGGTCTGATGCACGGCTGAGACGTGATTCGCTTCGACGCCGTCGGCGTGTTGGCGCTGCATCGCGTCATGCCGGTTGGGGTCGAACGCCTCGCCGATCGCCGGCTCGATGCGCTCCACGCCGTTCTGCTCAAGGGCCTTGTGCAGTTCCTGGCGGACCATCTCGACGCCGTTGAGCAGTTGATCGACGTTAATCTGCCCGGGATCCTGATTCAGGGCGAGGTCGAAGTGATCGAGCACCGGCAGCATCGACCGGACGACCTTCGCCATGCCGTTCTGCGCCGCCCGCGATTCGCTCTCGGCGGCGCGGCGCTGGTAGTTGGCGAAGTCGGCCAGCGCCCGCTGCTTGGCGGCGAGGGCCTCAT
>SLJD01000459.1 GCA_007135295.1 Phycisphaerales bacterium | reverse complement strand
GGCGATCAGTCGCCCGGCCCGCTTCGCACGGCGCTAGCCCGGTTCAAGTCAGCTCTGGAAGACGACCTCAACGTTGCGCGGGCGATCGCAACGCTGAATGAAGCAGCCGGCGAGCACGACATCACGCGACCGCCCGAAGCGGATGCCGTCGACGAACTTGCCGCCCTCGAAGCGATGGACAGCGTGCTCGGCGTGCTGACGCTCGATCACGAAGGCGGCGGGGCGGGCGGCGACGATGACATCGGCGCGTGGGTGGCCGAGAAACTCAGCGAGCGCCAGGCGGCAAGACAGAACCGCGACTTCGCCACCGCTGACCGCATCCGTGATGAGCTTGCTGAGCAGGGCATCGCGATCAAGGACGGCCCGGAAGGGACGACGTGGTCGCGCGTGGTGCAGTGACATCGGTGATCGGAAACGCTGGCAAACAAGAGCTTTGTAGACCGAAACTATCGCATCAGGTCCGTCAGTTCCTTCATGGAGGACAGGACGGTTTTCAGCAGTTCCGGTCGGCTGCCTTTCACGGCCCACGGCGTTGAGTGGGTGGTTGCGGAGACATGACAGGCAAGGAGAATGTCTTCTTCGGTGGGTGAATGATCGAGTGAATCGCGATACAGGCGCACAATCGTGTTGAATCGCTCGCGGTGAATGTCCATGACAGTGCCATCAAGAACGTTGCCCGCGACGAGATAAGTCATCTTGCTGAGATCCGCGCCGGCCGGCTCCAGTCCCCACGACCCCCAGTCCAGCACATACGGCAATCCGTCCTGATCGGAAATAATGAGATTCTGCGGCTGGACGTCGCCGTGATAGAGCAGGCGGGGCAGTTGCCGGTATGAATTCTGAATGTCTGATTCTCTTTCGCGGTACTCCTTGATGATCCGCTCCGCCTGACGGTGCAGTCCTTTCGCAAGCAGGCGGCGGGACTGGCGCAGCAGGGCATCGTCGATCGGTTCCGCAAAGGCGGCATGCGCCGTTCGAAACGCGGAGTAGCTCGGGACGCAGCCCATGTTCTCGATGTCGCGCTCGCTGACGGGTGCTCTGCCGATTGAGGCGATGAGATCGATGATCGAGCGGATCACATCAAGTCCCGCGCCATGGTCATAAAACTGGAGATACAAATCACGCGGCGGGCTGCTGCCGCTGATGTGTTCGAAGAACAGCCGCAGGCAATCCTCCTGCTTGATCACGTGCAGCAGTCGCGGCGTTCTGATGGCGCCAAGGTCGACGTGTTGCGGCAACGCCAGATGTCGCTCGGCTTTTCCGCGGCGAAAGTCGTTCGACGTCCGCATGGCTTTCTCGACCACCGCCGCGGAGTGCCCGGCGCCGGTATTCTCAATGGTGTGCACGCGAACGTATTCAGATTCGCAGCCGTCGGCGAAATAACTCGTGGCAATCTGGTCGGCTGGCGGTCGACTGTTGAGGCCGAGGCACCGGGCGAGCACATCGGCCAGATCAATATGCTGGTGCTGGCCGGCAAGATGCTCGCGGTGCTGCCTGATCTGCTCATCGTTGCCAAGTTTGCGATGGGCTTTGACAAGCTTGCGGCGGGCGGTGATTTCGTGGTGGGGAAATCGGGCAAGGACGTTGTTCCACCGATCGATCGCCGCATGCCAGTCTCCGCGGTGCATGGCGACCTTCGCGAGACTGATCGCCGCTTTGTCGTGATCGGGGTCTGCGGCGAGCACCCGTTGCAGGAGTTCTTCGGCGCGGTCATGCCAGCCGAGTTTTCGATACACCCGGGCAAGCTGCATGGAGAACCGGCCGTCGCGGTCCTCGGCCCGTTCAAGCACCCGCTCCCACAGCGCAGCGGCGTTCTCCCACTGCTGATCACTCGTGGCCTCCTTCGCCTGCGCGACCAACGCCTTTATGGCGGGCGCATGGTCAGCCCCCGGCCCCGGCGACCGGGAATCCGGCGGTGCCGCACTCGGTGCGACGTCCCTGACCGGGCGAAGCCGTCCGACAAGGCGGCCGAGATGATGCCGGCAGGCGGCCAGAGGGGATCGGGGCGGCATCATGGGAGAGTAAAGCGTGCCAGTGCCGGCAACAAGCGGAACTCTGGCGTGCGTGTCTGGCCGCTGGTGAATGGCGGCTTGTCCATAACGACCACAGCTGATTCGATGCGATTGTCGGCGTGGAGCAGTCGAGATAATAATTCTCATGCATGGGTCGGCAGTGCGACGTTGCCGACCTGCTCCGCCAATGTGGCAGGCGGGGCGGGCGGGATCGGCGGATTGGGCCGGTCGGCTGAACGACGGCGGCGCGGCCTGAGCGGGCCGGCCCGTTGCTGGCGGGCCGGACGCGGCTTGGTCGTCCGTGCCGGGAGCGGTCGGCGATTCCGGGCGCAGTGCGGCTGAATGCCCGAAAAATCAGCGTTTCCCGGCGGATCGGCGGTGGCGGCGGCTCGGTCGAGCCGGCCGAGGGACGGTGGCCGGGACGCGTGCGATGGGGCGGCGAGGGGCCGGCGGGCACGGGAGCGGGAAGATCGCCCCGGTGTCGGCCGGGCTGGCATCGTGATTGCCTGTCGATCCATACAGTGAGGCAGCCGGGTCGTTCGCCGCGGCCGGCCCGAGCCTCGATGCAGACGTTTTCCCGGCTGAGTCCGGCCATACCAATGCCCCGCCGGACGACTTTTTTGAGTTTCAACGACGCGATCCAAGACGCGAGGAAGCAGATATGTCCAAAACCATCGGCATCGATCTCGGCACCACGAATTCCTGCGTGGCCGTTATGGAAGGCAGCCAGCCGAAGGTGCTCATCAACGCCTCCGGCAACCGGACCACGCCGTCCGTCGTCGCCTTCACCGACAAGGGCGAGCGGCTCGTCGGCCAGCCCGCCAAGCACCAGCAGGTCACCAACCCGAAGAACACGGTCTATTCCATCAAGCGGTTCATGGGCCGCCGGCGCCACGAGGTCGCCGAGGAAGAACAGTTCGTCCCGTACGAGATCACCGGCGGCGACGACGACCTCGTCAAGGTCAAGGCCCGGGACAAGGAATACACGCCGCCCGAAGTCTCCGCGATGCTTCTCCAGGAGCTGAAGAAAACCGCGGAGGATTATCTCGGCGAGACGGTCGACAAGGCCGTCATCACCGTCCCCGCCTACTTCAACGACGCCCAGCGCCAGGCGACCAAGGACGCCGGCGAGATCGCCGGCCTGACCGTCGAGCGGATCATCAACGAGCCGACCGCCGCAGCCCTCGCCTACGGCCTGGAGAAGAAGAAGAACGCCAAGATCGCCGTCTTCGACCTCGGCGGCGGCACGTTCGACATCTCCATCCTCGACATCGGCGACGGCGTCTTCGAGGTCATGTCGACCAGCGGCGACGGGCACCTCGGCGGCGACAACTTCGACCAGAAGATCATCGACCACATCGCTGAAGAGTTCCGCAAGCAGGAAGGCATCGACATCCGCGAGGACCCGATGGCCCTGCAGCGGCTCAAGGAAGCGGCCGAAAAGGCCAAGTGCGAACTCTCCACGCAGATGGAGACCTCGGTCAACCTGCCGTTCATTACGGCCGATCAGAACGGCCCCAAGCACCTGCAGGTGTCGATCAGCCGGGCGACGTTCGAGTCGATCTGCTCGGACCTCTTCGACCGCCTGCGCGGCCCGTGCGAGACGGCGCTGACCGACGCCAAGCTCAAGGCCGACGACATTGCTGACGTCGTCATGGTCGGCGGCTCGACGCGCATCCCCAAGGTGCAGGAGATCGCCCGCGAGATCTTCGGCACCGATGAACTCGACAAGTCGATCAACCCCGACGAGGTCGTCGCGATCGGCGCCGCGATTCAGGGCGGCGTCCTGCAGGGCGACGTCAAGGACGTGCTGCTGCTCGACGTCACGCCGCTGTCGCTCGGCGTCGAGACGCTCGGCGGCGTGATGACCAAGCTCATCGAGAAGAACACCACCATCCCGACGAGCAAGAAGGAAGTCTTCTCCACCGCCGCGGACAACCAGTCCGCCGTGACGATCCGCGTCCTGCAGGGCGAGCGCGAGTTCGCCAAGGATAACCGGCTGCTCGGCCAGTTCGACCTGTCCGACATCCCGCCAGCCCCGCGCGGCATGCCGCAGATCGAAGTCGAGTTCGCCATCGACGCCAACGGCATTCTCAACGTCTCGGCGACGGACAAGGCGACCGGCAAGAGCCAGAAGATCGAGATCAAGGACTCCTCGGGCCTCTCCGAAGACGAGATCGAGCGCATGAAGCAGGAAGCCGAGCAGCACGCCGAGGAAGACAAGGCCCGGCGCGAGCTCGTCGATCTCAAGAACCGGGCCGAGCAGACCGTTCACTCGACCAAGAAGTCGCTCGAAGAGTACGGCGACAAGGTCGACGCGGAGACGCGCGGCAACATCGAGTCCGCCATCTCCAACCTCGAAGCCAAGCTCAAGGAGGACGACCAGTCCGCCATCGAAGCGGCCGTCCAGCAGGTTGAGCAGGCGGCGATGGAACTCGGCAAGATCGCCTACGAATCGGCCCAGGCGGCCGGCGAAGGTGGCACCGCTGCCTCGGGTGAAGAATCCGCTCAGGCCGGCGGCGAGTCATCTTCGGACGACGACGTCATCGACGCCGAGTACGAGGTCAAGGAAGACAAGAAGTCATAACCCCCCAGCGCGATTGGACGATCCTTTCACCGGCGTTCGCGGTCACGCGGACGCCGGTTTTATCTGCGCCCGCGCCATGCATGGGCCGCCCGTCCCCGCTTTCATTGCTGTTCAACGACGCAGGCGACCCGGCACCGCGCTCCCGCCCCCCGGCGAGGCGATGCCCAACGCCGTCAGTCCCGAACCGCCTCATCCCGGACCGGCGCCACCTCCGCCGAGCCGGCGTCGAGGTCGTAGCGCAGCCGATACCGCCGGTCGTTGACGGCGATTTCGACATCGGCCGCGTCGGAGCCGGCGGCGGGCTGATCGCTGACGCGCGCTGACAGTCGCGGCGGGTCGTCCTCCCACGGCGTGATGACGGTCACAAACCGCATGGCACGGTCGAGGTGGCTCTTGTCAGAGGCGAACGCGAACGCCGGCCGCGGCTCGCGTTCGCCGTATTGGTACGACACCCATCCTTCGCGCTCTTCGAGGGTGAGGCCGTCAGGCGATGACGCGTGGACAGCAAGGTTGACGCCTTCGTCGAAATCCGTCCGGGCGGTTCGCGACGCGTGATCAAACGCCGCTTCGCCCGGGGCGAAGTGGTAATGCAGCCGCACCGTTCCCCGCCCGTCGCCGATGACATCGTCGATCAGCACGAGCGTTTCGTGATTGATGAAAAACGCCGCCCGCCGGTGCGTGAGGTCGTCGTAGCTCGCGTTCTCGAAGATGACCACGTCGTGCTCATCGCCGGGTTGCCAGAGCCGCCGGCGCGGCTCGTAGGCGATGTCGCGTTCGTCGAGCGTGATCGTCTGCTGGACGCGGCTGCGGCGGAACCACTCGCGCCAGTGATCGTCGCCGTGGTAGATGTACACGCCGGAGTCGGGCATGAGATGCCGGCCGCGGGCGTAGAACTCGAACGTGCCGTTGTCGGGGTGGCTGTGAAACCCGCCGTCCGGGCCGTTCTTGAAGATCACGCAGACGGCGTCCTCATCCCAGCCGCTCCGCATCGAGTACAACCCGCTGTCGTCGAGGGCGAAGGCGGTCTGCTGCGGCGGCCGGCCGGATTCGCCGCGGCTCACCAGGTACTCGAAGTCCTCGCGCGGAAAGTCGTCGAGCCAGTTCGCCAGCACACTCCACGCGTGGCCCCGGTTGCGTTTCCACGCGCTGCCGAACTGCGCGTACCGCCCGTCGGGCATGGCAAGCTTCATGACCACCGCGGCCATGCGCTCCAGCCGCTCGTGAAACGCGCCGGGAAACACGTCGGCGAGGTCGTTGAGCCGCACGATCTCCAGCGCCTCGTCAAAGTTTCGCATCGCCCCGACGTGGTAGCTGATCGACAGCTCGCGCTGGTGGCCGTCGGGATGCACCTGCCGCCGCATCTCTTCGTTGAGGCGGGTGACCGCCTCGGCCCGCCAGTCGCCGGCGTCGCGGAACTCGGGAAAGGTCACCGCCGCTTCGAGCAGGCCGCGGGCTTCGGTCAGCGCCCAGTTGCTGCCCGTCGAGTAGTGCTCCGTCAGGTGCCGGCCGTGCTCGTGCAGACTCACCAGGAAAACGGCCAGGACGCGCGGCGTCATGGCGGGCGTATCGATGAAGTACTGAAAGTGCTCGGCGAAGGAACCCGCCCGGTGCCCGGCCTCAAGCGACCGCCAGGCGTAGTCGCGCTGCTCGTGGCGGGGGTTTTCCGCGACCCAGTGCAGCAACTGCTCCGCCCACGCCTCGGCGTACGCCTCATCGCCGGTGTGCCAGTACGCCCGGCCCAGCGAACGCCACCACCGCAGCCGGTGCAGTTGCCAGCGCCACTCGTTGTCCTCGACCGGCCGGGCCGACCAGTCGATCGGATCGCCAAGGTCCTTCGGCCCGTAACTCGGCTGGCCGACGAAGCGGTGCGCCAGGGCGTTGTCCGCGGCGACGCGGTCGCGCTCGCTCATCGCCCGGCCGCGGCGCTGCGGCAGGCGGTCGCGATCCACCGGGTGGTGCACACCGTCGCGGTCGCGGTAGTACTCGAGCAGTTTCTCCCCGGCGGCGTCGAAGTCGCCCGCCTCCGCCGCCTGCTGAACCGGCTCAAGGCCGGGCCGGTCGAGGTCGAGCACGTCCAGCGCCGCGCGGATCGACGTCTCGAAATCCACCGGCGTCCGCTCGACCGGCTCCGGCGAGGCCGCGCAGGCGGTCGCCATGAGCGCGACCGTCGCCAGCAGTGCGGCGGCACCGCGCATCGGCCGCATCGAGCGATGGGACAGGGCCGGGCCGGTTGTCATCAGGATCAGGCGGGCCGCCATCACTCCTGGTTGAACAGCAGCGCCAGGCGGAAGGCGAGCTTGACCGCCTCGAAATAGATCCACGACAGCGTGACGATCAGGGCGAAGGCGCAGAACCACTCCATGTACTTCGGCGCGCGATTCTTGACCGCCTCATCGATCGTCCCGAAGTCGATGATCAGCCCCATCGACGCGAGGCCGAGGATCAGCACGTTCAATCCCAGCCCGATCAGCGGCGCCGCGCCTTCCTCGAACGCGCTGCCGAGCCAGAGGTACGGCAGCGAGACGCCGAACATCGAGAGCACGAACCCCAGCATGTACGTCACGAACACGCCGACCGTCGCCACCGACACGATCGCGACGAACTTCTTCGTCGGCCGGAGAATCCCCGTGTAGTACAGCCCGATCATCGCCAGCATGACGCTGATGGTGATGAGAAACGCCTGAAACGCCAGCCCGCCCTGCGGCGTGATCCCCGCGGAGGCGAGCCACGCATCGAGCAAGGCCGTCACCCCCCCGAGGAAGAGCCCCTGCACGATGGTGTAAACAGGAGCGAGGTAGACGGCAAGCGCCGGGTTGCCCTGCAGCTTGAACCAGATCCCGAGGCCGATGATGACCGAAGCGAGCCAGACCATGGTCATGGCGCCGACACCCACGACCGGCGCCAGCATGTACCCGCCGATGCCGAAGACCACCGCCAGCAGCACCAGCAGCGACGTCTTGTTCACCACGCCGGAGACGGTCGTCACGTCCTCCGCTTGAGCGGCGGCGTCGCCCTTGCCCGCGTCGCCCTTTCCATAGCACTGATCGAAGATGTCGCCGTTCCGGCCCGCCAGTACCGGGTTCGAGGATTGCCAGTTCATCTGCTCAAAGACTCCTCATGCACCGCCTGATGCCGTTTGTTGCCATTGTTTTCGGCCCAATTGCCCAACCAGTTTACCCACCCCCACCCCCGGAAGAAACCCCCGGAAGAAACCCCCGGAAGACCCCCGGAAGACCCCCGGAAGAGAACGCCCGCCCCCCGGACCCCCGGAAGAGAACGTCGTCC
>SLJD01000240.1 GCA_007135295.1 Phycisphaerales bacterium | reverse complement strand
TCCGCAAGCCCGGAAAGCTGCCCGCCGAGACGCAGTCGGTTGAGTACGAGCTTGAATACGGCTCCGACCACCTGCAGATCCATGTCGACTCGCTCGGGCCGGGACACAAGGTGCTCATGGTTGATGATCTGCTGGCAACAGGGGGGACCATGCGAGCGTGCTGTGACCTCGTCAGTCAGCTCGGCGCAGACATTGTGGCGGTGACGGTATTGATTGAACTGACATTTCTTCGCGGCCGGGATCGGCTCGCTCCTTACCGGGTGGAAGCGGTCCTGAAGTACTGAGCGTCAGGCACGGCGGGGGCACAGGGGAAGACGCGCCTTTCGGGTGAGGCCGCACAGGTCGCACGATTGGAGTCGTCGGCACAGGTTTACCGCCGCGATGTCCTGTGTGCTGTCGGGCTGCCTAACTTGCGGAATACCAGTGGGTTAGGGTGAGCGGCGAGGGTCGGATTATTCCGGTCGGAGGGGATGTTCCGGCTGATCGGTGGTGGGAAGATAAGACCGGTGCTCGTTGAGCGGTGATTTCGACTTCAGAACGGTTGTCGCATTGACGAAAACTGACTTCACACCGGGTCACGTTGACACGGATGCGATCACCCTCATTTTCACGTCGTCCATGAGAGAGCACTGGAGGCTTTAGCATGACTGCAGGTTTCCCACTGCAACGTGACGCACATCACGCTGTCCGCACGAATCACACAGGGACTCGATACCGCACCTGGATGCTGTCGACGCTCGTTGGTTCGCTGCTGATCGGCGGTTGTGCGTCGAACACCACTTCTTCCACTTCATCAGGGTGGCAGTCGAGTTCCAACACCGGCGTGTCTGCCGACAAGTTCGGACTGACTGATTATCAGTCGAGCTCTGTGCCGACGAAGAGCTATGTCCAGGAAGCGGCTGGCAACTACGAGCTACCCGAGCATTACGTGGCCGAGGCACGTGTTGGGCTGAATGACATTGAGTCGGTCCTTGCTGATTCTCGTGCGCGGGAAGCCGACCGCGAAGCGCGGTATCGCGAGCGATCCGCTCAGGTGCAGTCCAGGCGCCAGGGCGCATTGAGCGATGAAGAAGCCGCCCTTGCCGAAGCTGAAAAACTGCGCCGGCAGTATGACGCCAAACAGACTGAACTCACCGTTCAGATCGATTCGAAACAGCGTTCAGCCGACAGCACGGCCGAGAAGAACGAATCCATGATCGAGGCGCTGCTCAAGGAGCGGCAGATGGCTTACGCCGCCATGACAAGCCGCGCCGATCGGGATTACCAGAATGCACAGGCAAATGTCAATCAGCTTCGCTCCCTTCGCGGGGCCACGGAAGAGGAAGGGCTGGCAACAATTTCGGATATGAGCGAAGCCGCCCGCGCGACTCGTGCGCGTGCTCAGGCGACGGTTGAGCAGCTTCGCTCCGAGTCAGAATCCGTTCGCCACCAGACCGATGCCCGTGCTGCTGAACTGGCCGTTCAGATTGATTCGGTTCGCGCCCAATCCCAGGCCGAGGCAAACAAGCTTCGCGCCCAGGCCCGGTCGCTGCAAGAGGATTCCGAAGCAGAGGTCAGCGAACTGTATGCCCGCGCTGATGCTCTGACGGAGCAGGCGTCTGAGCGGAACTACCAACTCAAGGTGGATGCCGCTGATACAAAGTGGCAGAACGCTCAGACGGACTTTGAAAAGCTTCAGTCCGACGCCCAGTCGGAGTATGAGCGGGCACAGGCGGAGATCTCGCGGCTGCGCGGCGAAGCGAGCCAGATCGAAGAGCTGGCCAAATCTGATTTTGACGCCGGCATCTCCGGCTTGAACACTTGGTTGCAGGACGAACTGGCGGAAATCGACAAGATCCGGCACAGCGCCGATCGAGCCGAAGCCGTTGCTCGTGCCGCGTTCGTGAAGGCCGAAGCCGAGGCTCGCGCCAACGCCAAGCGCGAGACAGCTGAGCACCAGAGCGTTCTGGCGACGGAAACACGCGAGCAGATTGCTGCCGAGGCCGAAGCCGAAGCAGCCCGTGTTCGTTCCGAACTGCTGGACGAACTTGCTTCCCGCAAGGCCGAAGGCAGCGTGGAAATGGCCGGCAAGACCGCCGAGCCGGAGTCGCTGCCGGAGAACCTGCACGACGTTCCGGACACGCCTGAGGTTACGCCGGTGACGCCGCGCATTGAGCCGGAGCACATCGCTGAATTCCGTATCGCGCTCGCCGAAGTCATGAACCTTCGCGCTGAAGCGGACAGCCGGCAGTTGGCGATTGAAGCAACGTATGAGCAGAGCGAAAGCACGCTCGAAGCGATCCTGGCTCAGCAGGATGCGATTTCCACCGAGAAATTCGCGCTCGCGGACGCGATCGAAACGCAGGCAGATGCTCAACTCAAAGAGATGAACATCCAGGCCGAATCCATGCTGGCCCTGGCGCAGAGCGATTTCAACCGTTCAAAGGTGGAAGCGGACGCATTCCGCAAGGAAGCTCTCGCAGCAGCCACCGATCTTCGTGCCGAGGCCCGTTCCATCGAAGAACGCGCCGCTGCACAGCGGAAGCTGCTGCTTGCTGAGGCGGATGTCGCTGATGAGAATGGGCAGAGCGAGGTTCGCGCACTTCAGGCACAGAAGGATTCGCTCATTCAGCGTGGTTATGCTGAACACGAGCGCCTTCTCGCCGAAGCTGACAGCATTGAGCAGAGCCAGACGGCCTTGGCTCAGCAGATCGATGCGGAGATCAAGGCGGCTGAAGAAGTGTTGAATGCCGAACTGGCCAAGCTCGATCGTGAGATCGATTCCGCCGTCGTCGTCGCCGACGCCACGTACGAAGAGGCGATGGTTCAGGCGGATGTCTTCGCCCGCCAGACCGATGTGAAGGTTGCGCGGCTGCAGGCGGAGAATGAGCTTGAGCTGACGATGGCGAATGCAGAGATTGACCACCTGCGAAACCTCTCTTATTCGTCGGTGCTCAAGGCGGACGCTGAAGTGGAGCGCATGATTGCTGACGCCAGAGCGCAGCGCAAGCTCGCTGAAGCGGCCAGCGATGCGCAGCTCGCAAGCATCCAGGCCGAATCCGACATGACGCAGGCCACGGTCATGGCTCAGAACCGGTCGGCTGAAGCCCGTGAACACGCAGTCCGCGCCATGTTCGATGCCCGCGTCGCCCAAGTTCAGTCGGATCGCATCCGCCACCTATCCGATAGCTACCGTGAAGATTTCTTCAAGCAGAGCCAGCTCGAAAGTGCGCTGGCCCGTGCCGAAGCAGCCCGCTCCGAGATGAACGAGCGACTTGTGGACCTCCGAAACCAGCAGGAGCGGACACAGGAAGCGGCGCGCGAGGATTGGGATGCCCGACTGGCCAGCTTCCAGCGGCCGCTCGACGGTCAGCCGGAGCCTGATCAAGCGGAGCTCGACCTGCCCGAAGAACTGAACGAAGTGCATATCACCACCGTTCCCGTTCGGCACGACTGAGCACCGGTTCGCGTACTCCAGTGACCAGTGTGATCCGGGCGAAGGGCGTTAGCCCTTCGCCCGTTTTCGCGTTTTGGGAGGAACGGACAGGACGTGTCATCGCCCGCCACGCTGCGGGACCCGGCTGGTTTCTATACTGTATACTACGAAATGTTTGGACGAACCACCGTCGATCTCAGCCTCCGGACGGCTGAATCGCGTATTCGGGAGGTAGACAGCCATGACAACCGCTGGAAACACAACGACCGTTCCTGATCGGCAGGCCACAGCCGACCCACTGCAGCTCATTGATGTCGATCACGTTCGTTTCTATGTCGGCAACGCCAAGCAAGCGGCATATTTCTATGCTCAGTGCTTCGGCTTCCGTGTTGATCAGGTGGCTGACCTGACAACGGGCGAACGGGAGACGGCGAGTTACCTGCTCACCCAAGGCAACATCCGCATTCTGTTGACGACCGGGTTGCAGCACGATCACCCCGCTCAGCGGCACGTGCAGCTTTACGGTGATGGCGTCAAGGACGTTGCTCTGAACGTCTTTGATGCGGAAAAGGCCTATGAGCGGGCCCTTTCGAACGGGGGGAACTCCGCCTACGAGCCGGTCGAGTACAAAGATGAGCACGGCACGGTCGTGATGGCAGGCATTCAGACATACGGCGAAGTGATTCACTCCTTCGTTTCTCGCCATGGCGAGTACCACCTGCCCAAGGTCAAGCAGGGGGGGGTGTTCATGCCTAGGTTCCGGAAGTACGAGCAGTTCGCTCTCAACGACTACAACGAGAAGAATCCCTGCGGACTGAAATACTTTGACCATTGCGTCGGCAACGTTGAACTTGGCAAGATGAACGAATGGGTCGAGTGGTACGAGAATGTCCTGGAGTTCAAGCTCTTCAAGCACTTCGACGACAAGGACATCTCAACGGAGTACTCAGCCCTGATGAGCAAGGTGATGAGTTCCGGCAATCACCTCGTCAAGATGCCCATCAATGAGCCGGCTGAAGGCAAGAAGAAAAGCCAGATTCAGGAATTCCTAGACTGGCACAATCACACGCCCGGTGTCCAGCACATCGCGTTCCGGACAGATGATGAACTGCACTCGGTGGCGGAGCTTCGCAGGCGGGGCGTCGACTTTCTGCAGATTCCCGACTCGTACTATGACATTGTCTGGCAGCGCGTCGAAAAGACACTGAAAGAGCATGGCCATGATTCGGTGCGCGAAGACCATGACCGGATTCGCGACCTCGGTATTCTCGTAGACGCCGACGACGAAGGCTATCTGCTGCAGTTGTTCACCAAGCCGCTGCAGGACCGGCCGACCCTGTTCTTTGAGATCATCTGTCGGCGGGGCAGCCAGTCATTCGGCAAGGGCAACTTTAAGGCGCTTTTCGAAGCACTCGAACTTGAGCAGGAGAAGCGGGGCAACCTGTGATGCGGTAAGTGGCAGCGCTGCAAGAAGCTAGCAACACACCCTGGGGAAACGCGTCGAATCCAACAGAAAAGCCCCCGGCCGTGTTGGCCGGGGGCGGGGGGAGGTCCGGTCTGGCTGCTCCTGCTGGTGCTGTGCGAGAAGCTGCCGGATATCAGGCTACATCATTCGACAGGCTGGTTGGCGCGGAGCACCCAGACGCGGTCACCGAGCGTCGCCAACGACTGATTGTCGTTCGGGTCATAGCTGTCGAAATCAAAGTTTCCGCTGTCACCCATCAGGAACGCATCACCGCCCTGGAATGTCTCAAAGCAGGCCTCTCCGTAGAGCCCGTCGTTGTTCCGGGCCGCGGGATGGGCCGACCCGCCCGGCTCGTCGGGGACGGCGGCCACCCAGACGAGGACGTAGAACGTGTCCGGCACTTCAACGTCAGGCACATCAAAGATCTGAAGCTCACCGGTGTTGATCGCTGATGCGTCAGCGGTGTAGGACTCGTTGTCCCACCAGATCGCCTCGCCGGGGCTGCCCTCGTCGTCTTCAAGCAGCGCGACGCCCACCGGATCGCCCGGTTCAACGCCAGCGGTGCCGCCGATCGAGCCGAACGACGTGGCAACATTGTGAATGACATTGTTGCCGTCCTCGACGTGGTAACGGTGCGCCGGGCCGACGATGCCGCGATCCGACCATGTCGTCGCGCCTTGGACTTCACCGCTGTCATACTGATAGTCGGCTTCAGGCACGACCGCGCAGAACGTGCTGCCATCCTCCCATTCGCAGAGGGTGAAATCGCGGGTGTACGTTGGCTCAAACGGATCCGGTTGCTCGAGCTCTCCGCACTCTTCAGCCGTCAGCACCGAGCAGTCACCCTCGAGGCAGCAGGCGCCGGTGGGCTCCGGCTGTTCGACGGTTTCACCCGGGCATTCACCCCATGCAGCGAGCAGCGTGCCAAGATCCGCACCGCCGACTTCCCCGTCTCCGGTCAAGTCTTCCGGGCAGTTGTCAGGATCGGGGCATGGCCCCCATGCGGCAAGCAGCGTGCCGAGGTCAGCCCCGCCGACGTTGCCGTCTCCGGTCAGATCCTCAGGGCATTCGGCCGCTTCGGCCGTGCCGAAGACGATGAACGGGGCGCTGGCTCGGCGCTCGCTCATGTCGTGAATGCATTCATCACCACGCATCATCGGCCGCCAACCGGCAGCACTGGACTGTCGCCAGCCCCAGCCCTCAATCGTCACCGGGTCGCCAGTGTCGGGGTCCTGCGTGGCCCGAGGGTTGGCCCACGTCGCCTCGCCGTCCTTCGGTTCAGCGCCATACGTAAACCAATGCCAGCCGGGCTCAAGCACGAGATCCTCAAAGACGAACTCAATCTGCATGATCGGGCGAGCCGTGGAGTCCGGCGAGCCCGAACTGACGCGGTAGACCCCCGTCCACTCAACGTTCTCAACCTCGGTGCTGACGTCGATGACGTTGGCGCTCGCCAAGCCGGGGTTGTCGTCGAGAATCTGCATCTCGTACGACTCCCACGGCTCGTCGTCAGGGTCTGCGCCGGTGGAGTAGAGGTGAACGCGGATGCGGTCGACCTCCCACTCACTGTCGACCCAGAAGACATCGGCCATGCGGGAATCACCCGTGTAGTCCGCGCCGAGGCCGAAGGACGAATAGTCACCGGTTACCACACTGATCGGAGCGCCGCCGGCGCCCCCCTCTGGATCGGTGATCATGTCTCCCTTGTCCACCAGGACATCGCTGGCCGACGCCGCCGCTGTGACGCCAACCATGGCTGCTGTCCATGTCGCCAAGTTTCTCATTTCTTGGTCCTCCTTCATGCTGAACTCTGATAAACAGAAGTGAAACGACAGGTGACCCATATGGCTGCCGCAGCGCCATGACGATGGATCTCGCCCTGTCGCGAAACGATGGTCTTCGATTTGTTGCGGAGTGCGGAGAGTGCAGAGGAAGTACACTCAAGAGCGAGCCGGTGCGACAGCCCGTTAGACCACGCAGAATGGCAGTGCTCCAGCATGAAAGTCGCCGGCGCCAATCCATTACTGAACATGGGGGCGGGTGGGGTGGCCATCACACTTGCCTGCTCTCCCATCTTCGCTGAATTAGTCGATGCCGGGCCACGCAAGCAACACGGTTGCAATGCCACCTTGAAGTGGCCGACGAGTCCTCGTGAGACAGATCCCTCAAAGCAGCCGGGCATCTCCTCCTCCAGCGGAAGTCGAACATCCCGGTTCGATCGGGCAACTCCATGATTCGCCGCTGGGTTAAACCTCACCGCATCTCTCACCCTAAGCGTGTGGGGGTGCAAGTCAACAGCCTTTCAGCATTTTTTCGATTCGTTTGCAGTGGTACGGGCTGCGATCAGATTCGCCATTTTTACTTTTGACGAACACATCCCGGACTTTGTCCAAGCAGACACCACAAAAACGACCGGATCACTCTTTAGGTGCGGCCAAGAAGTTGTCCGGGTCCCACCAGTGCCCTCCGGACTGGGGAAGAACCACCCCCGGAAGTGCTCGCCAGGTGAGTTCCTCGCGCCAGAGCCCGGCGTAGGTGAGCATGGCAACCATTGTCTGAAGCTGCGGCGTGAACCGCAAGGCGTCAAGCTGCTCGTCGATCTGCGGCAAGGTCAGGAAGCGAATCGGTGACGCGTGCTCCTTGTACGGCTGAACCTTCGCGGCCGGGTTGATGCCGCCGGGCAGTCGCACCATGCCGCGCTCGCTCGCCCAGTTGAACACGCGGCGGATGAGCGGTAGTGGTTGGCCGTCTTGGGCTTGATGCCGTCTACCCGGACCTTGCGATCAATGAAGCTGGCGATCTGATCGGTTGTGATCTCCTCGAAGGCGCTGGCGGTTATGGGGGCGGACGATTGAGACCGATCGGATGCGCCCGTGGCAGGTCGCCGGCGTGCCTTGTCGCTGGGTGTTCGGCTGGTGATGGTCAAGGCATCACAGACAGGGCCGAACGCTTCGCGGAGGTAGTAGATGTCGGTCTGCGCCGCCTTGGCGGTCTTCGTTGACCGGATGTGGGCAGCATACTTCTCCAGCACCTCGGCGATCGCCGTGCGGGTCGGCAAGGGGTTGCCCGCACC
>SLJD01000081.1 GCA_007135295.1 Phycisphaerales bacterium | reverse complement strand
TTTGACTTCTGTATGACGCTGATCGCGGCGAACGCCAAACGGAGTCTTTCGCTGGCGGAACGCTGACGACCGGGCGGTCGAGGATCGGCTCGAAGGACGGCGAACCGCTGATAAACGTAAAGCACCGCTTCCGAACGCAGCGCAGCTGAGACAACAGTCGATCGAAAAACGCCCCGCTCTCTCATCCTCGAATCTGCAGCGATGGCATCAAGCACACAAAACATCCATCACGCCACACAGCCGCCATTGTTCAGGTGTTCCACGTGTCACTCGGATTCGAATGCCCGCTGTATGTGCCCGTCCCCGAGCCATGTGAGAAACTGGGATGCGGGCGAGAGGTCGACGGCAACCGGCCGTTCTCCGCGGGAGCCGGGGCCGCGTCGCTGGTGACCGGTTTGGTGCAACTCTGCTGGGTGCTTCGGGACGTGCGTCGCCAAGTGAGAGAGATCATTCGGCCGACGCTCTGTTATGAGGAGTTCGACAGCGGCGAGGCGAATTTCTTCCTCTGGGAAGCGTTCGTCAGCGGGACGGCCAAGAAGGAAAGCCATCTCGCCGATGCGCGGGCCGCCCTCGAAGCGTATCAACGGCGATGCGGGCAGCCGGATTCAATGCCGGATTCCCTGGAGGCGCCGTCCGGTGAGGCGCCATCCGGTGGGGCGCCGTCCAGCCACCGGACGTGTTCACTCATGGGGGCGGCGCTGCTCTGGGCCGGACTGACCGATGATCCGGCGATTCTGCACCGCCCATGCTGCGTGGTGAAGGCCGCCATCGCATAACCACAATACACTGACCGGCGCTGCGCCATGTCAGTGGTTTCGCATCACGGATTCGCTTCTCGGCATGGTGTGCCCGCGTGAGGGCGGTGAGAATCGTTTGTGTTTTTGCCCGATCCAATGCATGAACATTGATCCGCCGGGCGTTGTATGGGCATAATGGGCGGAGCGGCAGTTGGCCGCTGGTGCCCCGGCAGATGAGTTTTTGATGACGCACCGACCATGGCTGCATTTCGTGCTTGCGTGCGCCTTGGCCCTGTCCGGGCCGATGGCGTGCTGCTGCGCGGTCACGGTGGTGGCCGGGGTGCCGGGGACACTCGGCCAGTTGTGGGTCGGTGATGCAGTCGGTGATACAGATGGTGACGTCCGGCCGGAGATGAGTTGCTGTGCCGCGGCGTCATCCTGCGATCCCGGTGAAGACGGCCGGCCGCATGAAGGTCCGGCGGATGGCTGCGAGTGCTCGTCGGGCAGTGAGATGGCGGCGGTTCCAACGCCACCCGCTTCCGTGGGCCATTCCATGCAGGCGGGGGCCACGCCTGCCGTTGTTCAGGCCGGCGCCGCTTCCATGTCAGGCGGCGGCCGCGCGGCTTCGGTTGCCGAAAAGGCGCGCGTCGTCGCTGGCCCGCCCCGTACGCTGCTTGCGCAGCGGACCCTGTTGATCATCTGATTGCTGCGCTGACCTGTCTGCGCTTCGTCGGTGGGAGCCGGCGAGTGGCCAAGTGTCAGTCCACTTATCTAGAGATCAACAGGAGCTTCATGATGCATTCAAGACTGAAAAGCGCCGGCCGGAGGCCGGCATTGGCGGCTGTGCTCGGCGTGAGTATCAGCGGTCTGACGTTGTTCGCCACGGGTTGCGAATCGACGCCGACCGCCGACGAGCCGCGAGCCGGGGCGATGGCTGATTCTGATCTGAGTGATGAGCCGATCGAAGGCGAACAGGCGACGCTGACGGTGTACGGCCTGAGTTGCCCGAAGTGCGCGACGAACATTGACCGCCAGCTCATGTCGGTGCCCGGCGTCAGCGATGTCAGCACGGGCCTGTCCGCCGGCCGGGTCGTCGTCACGTTCGCTTCGGATGCGGAGGCGCCGAGCCGGCGTCAACTCGGCGAAGCGGTGCGGAACAGCGGTTTCACGCTGCGCGGCATCGACGTGCCGTAATCATCGGACCGGAATGAGCCCCTGATGCGATCTGCGCGGCGGCTGCGCCGGCGGGTCGGCCGCTTTCCGGCGCGTCCCCGTCGCGCGGGTCATTGTGACACACCATCGAGGAGAAACGATTCATGCACAATCGCCATACGGCCTGGCTGGCGGCAGTGGTGACGGCAACGGTCGGCTTCGTCGCTGTTCCCGCGGCCGGTCAGCAGGCCATCAACACCACCGCCGCCACCCAGCCGGGCAAGGACCAGTTCGTGCTGCGGCAGCAGTTCCGGTACTGGACGGCGGACGAGGATCCGAATCTGGATGCGGACCGCAAGCAGAACTACACGTCGCTGACGACGCTTGATTACGGCCTTGAGAGCGATCTCGCCCTGACGCTGGAATTTCGCAACGCCCACCGCCGCTACACCGATCGCGACACCGGCCGGCGGGAGAGCGATTTCGACGTTGACGATGTGACCGGTCTCGTCAAGTTCCGCGCCTGGCAGGATGATTTCGGCCCGATCGACACGGCACGGTTCAGCGTGTTCGGCGGGGCTGAATACCGGCCGGGAAACGCGCCGCGCGATGATGGAAGCTCGATCAACCCGATCATCGGGGCGGTGTACACGCACATCGAAGGCCGGCACGGCTACAACGTCGCCGGGCAGTGGAAGTTTCACACCGGCCGCGGCGTCGGTGCGAACGATGAGGGCCGGTACGACCTGGCGTATCTCTATCGACTCTCCCCGGCAGAGTACGCTGACGACACGTACGCCTCGCTCTACGCGGTCGCGGAGCTGAACGGCCGGTACGAGACGAGCGGCGAGAATGAGTTGTCGGTCGCACCGGGGCTGTTGTATGAAGCGCGGACATGGGCGGCTGAGGCGACGGTGCAGATCCCCGTCTGGCAGGATCTCAAGCACCAGCCGGAGCCGGACTACCGCGTCGGCGTCGGCCTGCGGCTGCTGTTCTGAGCAGAACGGCTTATTGAGATTGTTTCATTCGGACCGGTCGATCGCGTGATCCGGCCGGTTTTCTCATGGCGTGGCGGCGCGGGCGGCCGGTCGTACAATACGGGTTTTCCGGCCGCGCCCTCACGTTTCGAAACCCGCCGGCTTCATCCCCCGAGTGCCCCGCATGCCTGATTCGACGCCATCATCCGCCCCGGCCGTTCCGCTGCTCGATCTCAAGGCCCAGTACGACCGCATCCGCGATGAGGTCGAGCCGGCCATCCGGGACGTCATCGAAAGTCAGATGTTCATCCTCGGCCGGACGGTCAGCGATTTCGAATCGGACATCGCCCGATACTGCGACACGGACGAAGCGGTCGGCTGCGCGTCGGGGTCGGACGCGATCATGCTCGCGCTGATGGGCCTCGGCATCGGGCCGGGTGATGAGGTGATCTGCCCGTCGTACACGTTCTTCGCGACCGGCGGGTACATCACGCGGGCCGGCGCGACGCCGGTCTTCGCGGACATCGATCCGGCGACGTACAACCTCGACCCCGCGTCGGTGCGGGAAGTCGCCGGCCGGTGCCGGAACCTCAAGGCGATCATGCCGGTGCACCTGTACGGCCGGGCGGCTGACATGGACGCGATGCTTGCTGTCGGCGGGGAACTGGACGTGCCCATAGTTGAGGATGCCGCCCAGGCGATCGGTTCGCGCGATGCGACTGGCGCCCCGGCCGGCAGCCGCGGCGCAGCCGGGTGTTTCAGTTTCTTTCCGACGAAGAACCTCGGCGGGTTCGGCGACGGGGGAATGGTGACGACGAACGATCACGGCCTCGCTGAGCGGCTGCGCATCCTGCGCGTGCATGGCGGCGAGCGGCGGTATTACCACCAGGTCATCGGCGTCAACAGCCGGCTCGATGCGCTGCAGGCGGCGGTGCTGCGGATCAAGCTCAAGCATCTCGATCGGTGGACGGACGAACGGCGCGACAACGCCCGGCATTACGACCAGCGGTTTCACCGGGCCGGCGCGGTCACCTCGGCCGATGACTGGGTGCATGCGGACCTGCCCCTCGCCACGCCGGCGGCGCCCGATGCTCCCGCGCGGCACATTTACAACCAGTACGTCATCCGCGTTCCGGCGGCGCTGCGCGACGGGTTGCGCGATCATCTGCGCGAGCGGAACATCGGCACGGAGATTTACTACCCGGTTCCACTGCACCGACAGGAATGCTTTGCGTATCTCGGATATGAGCAGGGCGACCTGCCGGCGACGGAAGCGGCATCGCGGGAGACGGTCGCTCTGCCGATCTACGCGGAGCTGACACGCGAGCAGTTGGACCACGTCGCGGCTTCGATCATCGCGTATGTGACGGAGCACAGTGGGGCGACGACGGGCGGCCATGCCGGCCGGACAGTGTGATGATCCCAGAGGCTGAAGGCGGCTGCCATGCGGGCATGAATTCAATGGAATTGTGTGATGTCGCTTCCATCGGCGGATGAGATATTGGAGATGCCGGCCGGCGCGGAACTCGACGCGTTGATTGCGCGGTGGGTGATGGGCGAACGCACGACGACGCCGCCGTACTCGACCGACCTTCTCGCCGCGTGGTCCGTGCTCGAGCGGGTGTTTTCAATCCGTTCGGACGCAGGGTTTCCACGGTTCGAGATCGCGATCGCGCCGCGCGGCGGGCCGCATGGCGACAACTGGGTCTGCCAGCTTACGTGGGATGAGATCGACCGCGGCTACTCCAAGCGGCGGACGATGCGTGCTGTCGCGCCGGACCCGCCTCTGGCGATCAGTCGCGGATGCCTCGCCGCGCTCCTCAGCGCCCCGTGACGGCCATCGCGCCAAGGAGCGGCGGGGGCGGCGATACAATCGCAGCGATGACCAGCGACCCCCAGGCATGGCGGATCGCCGTTGACACCGGCGGAACGTTCACCGACGCGATCGGCATCGATCCAAACGGCCGACACCACCGGGCGAAGATCCTCAGCACGAGCGCGTTGCGCGGCCGGGTTGCCAGCGTGCGCGATGACGGAAGCGTTCGCGTTGAGGCCGCATGGCACGCGTGTGATGACCTGATTCGTGGCTTTGTGTTTCACGTGCTCGATCGCGGGCATTCGCCGCTTCGCGTGCGGTCGTACCATGCTGCGGATGGTGTCGTGGCCTTCGATGCGCCCCCTGGCGAGGTGATGCTTCGGGCGGGGGATGCATTTGAAGTGCGAAGCGATGAAGAAGCGCCGGTGCTCGCAGCGCGGCTGCTGACGGCAACGCCGGCCGGCGAAGACCTGCCCGCCATGTCGATGCGACTGGCGACCACGCGCGGCACGAACGCGCTGCTTGAACGGCGCGGGGCAGAGATCGCGCTGTTCATCACCGAGGGCCTGGGCGATCTGTTGACCATCGGTGACCAGCGCCGCGATGACCTGTTCGCGCTGAATATCACGCGGCCGAAGCCGCTGCCCGCGATGGTCTGCGAAGTGCCGCACCGGCTCGACCGCGACGGGCAGGTGATGGCGGCGACTGATGAACAGGCGGTGCGCGACGCGGCGAAGCGGTGCCTTGACGCCGGCGTGACCACGGCCGCGGTTTCACTTCTGCACGGCTATCGGAACGGCGAGGCGGAGCACCATGTTGCGGAACTGCTGCGCGATGCCGGCTTCGCGCATGTCAGCGTGTCGTCCGATCTGTCGCCGACGATCGGCTTGCTCGATCGCACGCAGACGACGGTCGTCGATGCGTACCTGTCGCCGGTGATCGATTCGTACCTCAGCCGGGTGGAGCAGGGTGTCGGGGCTGAATCGCTGCATGTCATGACCAGCGCCGGCGGGCTTGTGCGCGCCAATCGATACCACGCGAAGGATTGCCTGCTCAGCGGACCGGCAGGCGGCGCAGCCGGAGCCGCCGCGGCGGGCCGAACCGTTCGATCCGAACGCATCATCGGATTCGACATGGGCGGGACAAGCACCGATGTCTGCCGGTTTGACGGGGACTTCGAGTACCAGTTCGAACAGACGATCGGCGACATTCGCATTGCTGCGCCGGCGCTGGCCATTGAAACCGTCGCCGCCGGCGGCGGATCGATCTGTGACTGGAAGCACGGGGCCCTGCACGTCGGGCCGCGCAGCGCCGGCGCGGATCCCGGCCCGGCGTGCTACGGGCGCGGCGGGCCGCTGACTCTGACCGATGTGAACCTCCTGCTCAACCGCCTCGATCCCGACCGGTTCGAGATACCCATCGATCGCCGGGCATCCGAGGACGCGCTCGCCGCGCTGATCGAACGCATCACCGGCGAGACCGGCGAGCCCATCAATCGCGATACGCTGCTCGACGGTTTTCTGCAGCTTGCTGACGAGCGCATGGCCGATGCGATTGCCGGAATCTCGCTGCGACGCGGAATCGATCCGTCGGAGTACACGCTCGTGTCATTCGGCGGAGCGGGCGGCCAGCACGCGTGTCGCATCGCCGAGCGGCTGAACGTCCGAGCCGTCGTCATGCCCCCCGACGCGTCGCTCTTGAGCGCGGTCGGCCTGCATGACGCCGTCATCGAACGATTCGCTGAACGTCAGGTGCTCGAACGTCTGACAGTTCTCGGCGACCGGTTCAGCGCCATGCTCGATGAACTGGCCCGGCAGGCCCGGATCGAAGTCGAGGAGGAAGGCGTCGCCGCGCATGCAGTGATCGTGCGACGGCGCATCGCCATGCTGCGGTTGCTCGGCCAGGATACGGCGCTGCCGATCGAGTGCGTCGAGGGCGAAACCGCCGATATGCTGGCCGAGCAGTTCGCTCGAAAATACGAGCAGACCTATGGCCACGCGCCGCCGGACAAGCCCATCGAGATCGAATCATTACGGGCCGTGGCATCGGAGCAGCCGCGCCAGCCGTTGATCGGCGAAGGAAATGACATCTTCATGCATCGCGCCCCGACTGACCGCGTCGCCGCCTGGTTCAGCGGGGGATGGCGAATGGCCGGCGTCCATGATCGCGAACAACTGACAGTCGGCCACGACTTCTACGGGCCGGCGGTCGTCACCGATCGCCGTTCCATGTTTCTCGTCGAACAGAATTGGAAAGCAAGCGTCATCGCCGACGGGTCACTTCGCCTCGTTCGAAAGGATCCGTCGTCCACAATTGAGCAGGAGCGGGCTGTCGCGACGCCGGCCCCCGGACGTGGCGAAGGCGGCGCCGAACGGTCCGCTATCGTTCAGCGTGACCTGTTCATGCACCGATTCACTGCCATCGCCCGTCAGATGGGTCAGGTGCTGCAGCGCACGGCGATTTCGACGAACGTCAAGCAGCGCATGGATTACTCTTGCGCGCTGCTTGATCCTGATGGAAGATTGCTCGTCAACGCGCCGCACATTCCGGTGCATCTCGGCGCGATCGGCCAGTGTGTTCGTGCTGTCCGTGATGAGGCCATCATCCAGCCCGGCGATGTGATCGTGACGAACCACCCGGCATACGGCGGTTCACATCTGCCGGACGTGACGGTCATCACGCCGATCTTCGCGGATGGCGCTGATGCATCCGGCGCGTCAGTCCTGCTCGGTTATGCGGCGAATCGGGCGCACCATGCGGAGATCGGCGGCGTGTCGCCCGGTTCCATGCCGCCCCGAGCCACGTCGCTCGCTGAAGAAGGCGTCGTGATCGAGCCGACGCATCTCATCCGGGCGGGCCGTCCTGGGTTCGAACAGGTCAGATCCCTGCTGACAGAGGCGGCGTATCCGACGCGGGCGATTGATGACAACCTGGCAGACCTTCAGGCGGCGGTTGCGGCGAATCAGTGCGCGGTTGACGCGGTCAAGCGTCTGGCATCGCAGTACGGGCCGGATGAGGTCCGCCGGCAGATGGAGCTGATCTTCGACCGGGCCGTCAACCTCGCCCGCGAGTCGATCAGCCGCCTGTCTGATCAGCCCATGCAGGCCGAGGAATTGCTCGATGACGGATCGCGGCTTGCGGCGCGCCTTGACAAGCGCGGTGATCGGCTGGTGATCGACTTTGCGGGAACCTCGGAGCAGCACCCCGGCAACCTCAACGCCACGCCGGCGATCGTCACGAGCGCGGTGCTGTACGTACTTCGAACCGGGATCGGCGAAGCAGTTCCGCTCAACGAAGGCATCCTGGAATCCGTCGATCTGAACGTTCCGCC
>SLJD01000365.1 GCA_007135295.1 Phycisphaerales bacterium | reverse complement strand
TCGGCTGACCATCCGGCGCGGCATCGTCCGTCATGGCCGATACCGTCGCCCGCTTTCGTTGAAGTACCGAAACGCCCCACTCACGTTGCCTAAAGGAGTCGTCCCGGTTCATGCATCGGCGACACTCCTCGATGACGGACCGGCGTATTCATGATTGGCGGCGTTGATCTTCCGCATCGGCCGCTGGGTCGTCCGTTCTTCGTGCACGTGCGCCACCAGTCCCGGCGCGCGGGCGATCATGAAGATCCCGTTCATGACAGCGGGCTCGAACCCGAGGTCCGCAAGGATTGCGCCGATCGCACCGTCAACGTTGATCGGCAGGTTTCTGCCTGAAGCCTCGAACACACGCTGGACAGCCCACGCTGCGTGCATGTGACGACCGTCAACTCCTGCCGCAGCGGCAAGTTCGAGGAGGGTTGTGGTGCGCGGATCTTTCGTGTGAACGCGGTGGCCGAACCCGCTCATCCGGTCGCCGTTTGCTTTCATCTCATCCAGCACAATCTCTGCGACCTGGTCCAGCGGCTGATCGAGTTTCTCGCAGCGGCTGGCAATGTGCCCGAGTTGAACGGCACACTTTTCGATGGCCCCCCCATGGAATTCGTTGATGGCCAAAATCCCGGACGCGACGGCTCCGCTGAGTGATCCCCCGGTTGACGTAGCATTGCGGGCCGCGAGTGCAGACGGCGGCGTCACACCATGATCGATCGACGAAACGAGGATCGCGTCCATCAGCTTCGCGACCTTCTGCGACGGCAACTCCCCTCTCAGAATGAGGTAGACCGCTGCTCCGAAGCTGATCTCGTTCATCAGGTCCGTGATCTCATACCCCCGGACTCGAACCTGATTCGGCTCAACCTGTGTGATGGAAGTCTTCCACGACGATTCGTCCATCTTTCTTCCCCTGGTCTGTGAACTCAGCTTTACGTACACGGCGCCATACAGAGCGGCGATTTCTCAGACAGTCACCGTATCGCCGAGTATCGAAATAACAGCATCGGGCAGATCACCGAATCCCGGCACGACAGTGGCGCCGGCCGCGACCAGCGCTTCCACCTTGCCGGCGTGTCTGCCCCGTCCGCCCTCAATGATGGCGCCGGCGTGGCTGAAGCGAGTACCTTCACGGGCCGCCTTCCCGCCGATGTACGCAATGACGGGCTTAGTCACCCGGCCGGTGGCGAGCAGTTCAGCAAGCCGTTCCTCCTGCGATCCACCAATCTCCCCGAATACGACAATGGCATCGGTGTCGTCATCATGCTCGAACATCTCCGCCACATCTGGAATCGGCAACCCGACTACGGAGTCCCCACCGACGTGAACGAGCGTGCTCAACCCAACGCCGCGGCGACTGAGGTAATACCCGCAGGAACTGGTCATGCCGCCGGAACGAGAGATGATTCCGACCGTCCGATTGTGCACGGGCCCGTTAAACCACTGTCTGGCCGACTCGGCCCGCCCGCCGATCATGCCGATGACCGCGCTGCGCCCTTCCGGACCGGGGCTGAGCACACCGAGCGTGTTCGGGCCGATGAATCGCGCGCCATGCTGCCGGGCGACTTCAGCGATCTCCATGGCATCCCACAGCGGGACGCGATCGGGGACGAGCAGAAGGAGCTTCACGCCGGCTTCGACCGCCTCAATCGCGGCATTCTTGACGAGAGCAGCCGGCACGAATACGACAGATATATCAATCTGCCCGGCGACCTCAACCGCATCGCCAACATGATCGTGCACGGGGATGCCTTCCACGTCCTGCCCGCCCTTGCCCGGCGTGCAGCCGGCGACGACCTGCGTTCCGAACTCGCGCATCAACCGCGTCCGGGCACGTCCTTCACGGCCGGTGATGCCCTGCACAAGAACGCGTTTCGCTGGATCAATGAGTATGGCCATTGTGTTAACACCATGCCGGGGTGAATGGCAGAGCGATCATCCCCCCTTCTCTTCAAGGAACGCGCCGACCGGTCGCCCGCTGTCGTCGTCGATTCCCTCAAGCAGAAGATCGACGAACAGGACGGGCCGGCCTGCACGGATGCATTCGATCTCGCAGGCGATCAATTCGGAATCACGTGATGCTGCATCTTCCGCAGTCACAGCCAGTTCGGGATAACCGCCAGCGTCCCGGAAGATGCCGCCACCGTATTCGATGAGAATCGCCGTGGCTTCTGGATCGCATTGATCGACGTTTATCCAGACCCGGCCGGCGTCGATGGCAAATGAATCGCAGTGCCCGACGTACTCCGGCAGGCTTCGCGGCCGGGGCTCCCAGGCGGTCTTGGCTGCTTCGACCAGTTCGGCAAACCGCGCTGCGCACGCTTTCGGCGTGTCGTCCTTGCCGAATCCTACAACGACGGCGGAGACGTGTTCATTGACCGCGGCAAGAATCTCGATGGCCCGTTCTTCGCTGTTGCCGCCGAGCCGGAGCACGGCGGGAATGTCGAGCTTGAGTTCAAGAAACGCTTTAGCGAGGCCGTAAGCGGAGTGGAACTGTTCCTGGCTCGCCACACCGCTGCCTGAACCAAAGTAGCCGACCAGCCCCGGCTGCGCCAGGATGATGCGGGCGGCCCGATACACCTTGGCCGCAGACGGATTCCCGGACGTGTCGCAGAAATTCGCCAGCATGAAACCTGCGTTGGAGAGAGCGTCCATCGACATCATGGAGCCGCCGCCACCGGCTCCATGAAATCCGACCAGGCCGCGCGTCGACTCGGACTCGTCGGTCGGCAACTGAGCAAAGTAGAACGTGCCCCGATGGTCGTTCTGTTCAACGGCGTAGGCAACCCTCTCAAGATGGGTCGGCGGGTGGTCGAGTTCGCGTGCGATCTCGATGCCGAGTTCGGAATGCCGAAAGACCGCGTAATCATCGATGGTGATGCGGCAGTCCACGGCAAGGACGCGGCCGTCCGTCGTCGTCACGAGCGGATTGATTTCGAGCGAACGTGCTTCAATCTGCCGGGCGAGATGTGGCACGGATTCGATGGCGTCGACGACCCGCTCCTGCAGCGACGCGTCGATTCCGGCCTGGGCAACGAGAGCTTCAACCGCAGCGCGATCAACGTTGCCGGCCGCTGCTGTGACGGGAAGGCGATGGACGTTTTCCGCCCGCTGTTCGATTCCGCTGCCCCCCTCGAAGTCGAGCAAGAGAACCGGGGACTGAGCCGCGTCATCAATTGAGAGGGAGACAAAGATCTCCTGCTGAATGGTGATCTGCTGCTCAACGAGCAGTTCGGTGACAGGAAAGTTGCCGAACGTCAACGTGAACAACTGCTCGGCGTGTGACTCGACCTCATCGGCATCGTTGGCGAAGACAATTCCCCCCCGCGAGGCCCGACCGGTGATCCATGCCTGGGCCTTGAGGACGACCGGCCCACCGATGCGTCGGGCAGCTGCGGCCGCTTGGGATGCACTAGCGACAACCTCGCCGCTGGGGGTCGATACGCCATGCTCGCGCAACAGCGCTTTGCCTTGATGTTCGTGAAGTCTGGCCACGCATGACCTCCCCTGCGCTCATCCACTGTGCCAGCAAACGGGCGAGTTGGTCCGCTGCTGATCACGCGCAACGATGGTAAAGCAATTGGAACGCGTTGCCAACTCCGTTGCCATGACTCCAAGCTGACAGGCTCGCGGCCGACGTTACCATGCGCACGGCTGCCGATCAGTCGTTTTCGCCATCACGCTTGTCGGCCGTGATCTCAGCATAGGCGTTGTGGCTGTGGATTGATTCAAAGTTCTCGCTTGATATGCGATACCACGTGATCCGTTCATCCCGATTCAGCGCAGTGGCGAGATCGCGGATGATATCCTCGACGAACTTGGGGTTATCGAACGCGTCTTCGGTGACGAACTTCTCATCCGGTCGCTTGAGGACCGCATAGACCTCGGTGCTCGCGGCTGATTCGATCAACTCGACGAGATCCTCGATCCAGAGCATGCCGTCGAAGCGGACGTCGGCATGAATCTCGCAGCGCTGGTTGTGCGCCCCGTAAATCGAGATCTCCTTGGAGCACGGGCAGAGGCTCGTTGCGGAGACCGTCACCCCCATGCGAAAGTCAGGCTCCTGGCCGGCAGTACAGGCGAACGTCACGCGATAATCCATGAGCCCCGGCTGTTGCGAGACCGGAGCGAACTTCCGCATGAAGTACGTGAAGTCCAGTTCGATGTACGCCGTCTCTGCCCCGAGTCGCTCGCGGATATGGTCAGCCATCTCACGGATTCGGCGGGTGCTGATGGGCTCGCCATCTTCATTGAGCACTTGCAGAAAACGGCTCATGTGAGTGCCCTTGCGGTCCGCCGGCAACGCCACGTACATGTTCACCGTCGCCACGGTTGACTGCGACTGGCCGTTTGGCATCGCGATCTGTACGGGGTAGACGACATTCTTCACGCCAACGCGGTCAATGGCTATGCGGCGGCGGTCCTCAGCGGACTGCACGTCGGGCAGGGCAACGGGCCTCGCGGCCGTCTCCCCCGCCATGCATTCAGTTTCAGATGCCGGAGTCTGACCGTTATCTGTTGACGCATCACTCTGATTTTTGCAGGTCGGGCAATCCATTCGATTGGCATTCCTCTGAAATCTCGGGCCTGACTGGCGGATCATTTGGGGCTGTCGATCAATGGAGCACAAGGATAGGAAATCGGCTTGGGACAAGCCAACACGGGCAGCGGAATCGCTGCGCCGTCACGAAAGCACCCCAACGCCGATGCTCGTGATAGCATCAATCACTTGACGGGTTCCGTAAAAGAGCAGCCCGATCCCACCGGTCATCATCAGGGCAACGATGACGAACAGACCGAAGAGTGGCGCATTCGGGTGGTTTGCTATCAATTCAAACGGGCGGAACAGGCCGGCCAGAATCCGCGACCCGTCAAGCGGCGGTGCAGGCAGCAGATTGAACAAGCCGAGCACGAGATTCAGCCACGCGCCGATAAACAGGAACGTCGCCACATTCTCCCCGACGTTCGCATCCATCGGTCCGAACGCGACCCACGGAACGAGCAGGATCAGACATCCAATCGCTAACGCGAAGTTAACCGCTGGGCCCGCTGCGGCGACGAGCACATCGCCCATACGACCGCTTCGGAACCGGGATGGGTCGACCGGCATCATCCCCCACGCGATGCCAACGATAGCGAAGACGAGCAGCGATGGCGCCCCCATATGCACCAGCGGGTTCATGTTCATCCGGTCAAGCCGACGTGGTGTGCCGTCGCCCTGACGGAGCGCTGCCCAGCCATGCCCCAACTCGTGCAGACAAATTGAAAATATCACCCAAAAGACATGGCTGACCAGTTCAATGTACCGGCCGGCTTCTGCGTAATTGGCGACCCACCAATGGCCTCCGAACATTCAGCACACCTTGCACTTAAGTTCAGGCATCAAACACATTCCTGAGGGCCGGAATGCCCCGGAACGCCCGGACCCGATGTTACCGGGGCCCTGCTTCACGAGCGGGCATCCTGAAGGGTATCTCCTGAAGCCCATGAGCACCACCGCGCTGCGTGTCGAGTCGTGCGGCTGTGCAAAAGTAGCACGGGAAAAGAAGGGAAAACAGGGAAGAGTAGTCAACCAGAACGTGGATGACGCACGTCTTGCCGCAGGAAATTGTCGGCAATCTCGCCTTGTCACGATCCCGGCGGGCCCTTGCTGCGTAGAACCGGCATGACCGTTTTTCCGCTCCACCTCGCGTTCAGAATGCCGGTTGGCTTCGCCGAAAGCGACCCGGATTCGGCCGACGAGGCCGACCGGCGCGGGCGGACGTCACGTACCATACGGGCAGTAAGCTCAGGATGCGACGTGGCGGAGTCAAACGTGGATCGGTCGGATGAACAACTACTGATAGCCTATCGCGAGGGCGACCAGCGGGCACTTCGCGAACTGATCGAGCGGTATCGCCAGGAGTTGTTCCACTTCCTGGTTCGCTTTCTCGGTTCGCGAGCAGCGGCTGAGGACGTGTTTCAGGAAACGTTCCTGCAAATTCATCTGTCGGCCGAATCATTCGACCCGTCCCGCCGCTTCAAACCGTGGCTGTTCACGATTGCGGCGAACAAGGCCCGCGATTACCACCGCAAGCATGGCAAGCGCCGGCCCGTCTCACTGTCAACGGAGATCGGTGACGAAGGGGAAGGGGGCGAGTTCGTCGACCTCCTCGAAGCCGATCTGCCGGATCCGACCTCGCCGATCCTTGACTCCGAGCGCAGCCGGCTGGTCAAGCAGGTGATGGATTCACTTCCGCATCATTTGCGGGAGATTCTGCTGCTGAGTTACTTCCAGCGCATGAGTTACAACCAGATTGCTGAGACGCTCGACATCCCCCTCGGAACAGTCAAGAGCCGGCTGCACACGGCGGTGGCGGCATTCGCGCGAGCGTGGAAGGCCGCGATGATCAATGACGGGAGAGCAAAATGAGCGAACAGTTCGATCACTTTGCTTGTCTCTCGCCCGCGGATCAGGCCGTTCTTGATGCCCTGATCGAGGCGGAGTTTGACATTGCATCGCTTGAGCCAATGTCTGACGAGCAGCGTCAGCGGGCCCATCGGATATTGCAGTTGCTCGATCTGATGAATGATTATCCGATGGAGGACCCGGATGATTCGCTGGTCGATGCGATCATGCTTCGGGTCAAGCACACGCCGACCACCGGGACGGCTACCGCCCGGATCGGCCCGGACGCTGACGTCGAGCGTGTCGCGATGAATCGAACAGCAGGCCGACGGTTGCGCATCCCGGACTTCATCAGCGTGGCTGCGGTGCTGCTCATCGTTGCAAGCATCGCCCTGCCAACACTCAATCATGTCCGGCAGCGGTCGGTGGACATCTCCTGCGAGAACAACATGCGTCTCGTCGGAACCGGCCTCAATCAATATGCACAGGATCACAACGGCGCCATGCCGATGATGTCCGCCGGCTTCGGCATGGATGGCCAGTGGATCAACATCGCGCCGCTCGTCAGCGGCGGATACTGCTCGGAAGGGCATGTGAACTGCCCCGGTCACCACCAGCCCCTTCAGCCGAGTTTCAGCTATCAACTGCAGCCCGCCGACGGCCGCCAACTCGCCCGAGGTGGTTCGGAACGGGCCCTGCTCGGCGATCGCAATCCATTGATCGATGCCGCGAAACTCGGCCACCACCTCTCACCGTTGACGAACTCATTCAACCACAATCAGCGTGGCCAGAACATTCTTATGGCCGACAACTCGACCCGCTGGCTGGATGTGCCGATCGTCAACGGCAGTGACAACATCTGGCTGCCCGGGCGGTCCGCGAACCTGACTGAGATCCATCCCGACGACATCGACTGGGACGTGCTGTTTCTCGCCCATTGACCGCCTTCCATTTGCGGCTGCGGCAGGCCACTCACATCTGCAAACCGGTCGATCGACAGCCCCAAGCGGCGGGAGTGTCAGATATGCTGGTGCGATCATGAAGAATGACGCTCCGCTGATGCTCTCCGTTTCCGGCGCCCGCGGCATTGTGGGCCGAACCATGACGCCGGAAGTCGCCGTGCGTTACGCCGCTGCATTCGGCGGGTTCGTTCGTGAGTCGACTGGTCGTCCAAATCCGACCGTCTGCCTCGGCCGGGACAGCCGCCCGTCCGGCGAGATGCTCTCGGCGGCCGCTGCATCCGGGCTGCTGGGCATGGGGTGCCGCGTCATTGATGTCGGAATCGTCGCCACCCCCACTGTTGCAGTCATGATCAATGAGCACAACGCTGACGGCGGCATGGCGATCACGGCGTCGCATAACCCGGCTCCGTGGAACGGCCTTAAGTCGCTGAACGAGCACGGGCTCGCCCCGCCGAAAGTGGACGCTGATCGCATTATCTCCGCGTACAGGAATCGCACCCCTGACTACGTTGGAGTTGATGGACTGCAGGCGCTCGAACAGGATGATCGCGCCAACGGCATTCACGTACAACGCGTCCTCAGTCATATCGACCCGGATCGGGTGCGCCGCGCAGCTTTGCCGGTGGTCCTCGACTCAATAAATGGCGGCGGGTCTGTCAGCGGGCGGATGCTTCTCGATGAACTTGGCTGCGCTGTAGTGCACCTTA
>SLJD01000214.1 GCA_007135295.1 Phycisphaerales bacterium | reverse complement strand
GGTCGGGTGGCGGCGGCATCTGGTCAAATGCCGGCGCCATTTGCCTTCCCGGCGCCCGCACGAGGGCAAATGCCCGCGCCATCTGGACTGATGGCGCGGGCATTTTCGAAGCGCACACAGGCATCTGTCCTGATGCCGGGGCGTTTTCCGGGATCGCGCGGGGGCGGGGGGCGCAATATGTGCCGGAACCGCGTTTCTGGTGTCAAAAACGCGGTTCCGCCGGACAGCCGCCGCGGTGATCTGTTCCAACGGAAGCGCCATTGGTTCCAACGAAACAATGGTTGGTTCCAACCAAAGCGTGGTTGGTACCAACCAACGCGTGGTTGGTTCAGATCAACGCGCCATCCGTACCAACCAACGCGCGGTTGGTACGAATCAATGCGCCATTCGTACCAACCAGAGCGTGGTTGGTTCCAACCAACGCGCAAGTGGTTCAAACCAATGCGCGAGGGATCACACCCGGCGCCCGAAAGATCACACCCGGCGCCCGAGAGATCACATTCGGCGCCCGAGAGATCACATTCGGCGCCCGAGTGGTCACATTCGGCGCCCGAGTGGACACATTCGGCGCCTGAGTGGTCCCACTCAACGCTTGGTCGGTCACCCTCAATGCGCCGTCGGACACACCCCACGCTTCGTTCATCACACCCAATGCTTCGTTGGTTTCACCCAATGCGTGGTTTGTTCCACCCAAAGCGTGGTCGGTTCACAACAACGGGCGGCTGGTCACACCGGACGGACCGCCGGTCCCGCCGCAGCCACCAGCCGGCGCACCGAAGCCCGCACCGGGCCTCCATTATTGCCCGTGCGTGTATCACTGCTCATGCTTCGCCTTGTACGTGATCTCCGGCACGCGCTGGCGGCCGGGGACATCTCCGGGGGCATCTCCGGGGGCATCTCCGGGGGTTCCGGGGGTTCCGGGGGTTCCGGGGGTGAGGGGGGCGACTTCTTTCGAGGTGGCGAGGTGGCGGCGGGCGAGGTGCTGGTAGTGGCCGGTGCCTTCGCTTTTCCAGGCGATCTCGTCGTCGGTGAGTTCGCGCATCGGTTTGGCGGGGATGCCGCCGACGAGGGTGCGCGGCGGGACGTCCGTGCCGGCCTTGACGAAGCTCATGGCGGCGACGAACGCGCTGTCGCCGATGACGGCGTCGTCCATGATCACCGCGTTCATGCCGACCAGCGCGTTGCGCTTGATCGTGCAGCCGTGCAGGACCGCGCCGTGGCCGACGTGGCCGTCTTCTTCAATGAGCACGCCTTTGCCGGGAAAGCAGTGCAGCGTGCAGTTGTCCTGCACGTTGGAGCCGGCGCGCATTTCCAGCCGGCCGATGTCGCCGCGCAGCGCCGCGCCGGGGCCGACGAGGCAGTGCGGGCCGATGATGACATCGCCGATGAGCACGGCCGTGGGATGCACGAACGCGCTCGGATCAACGATGGGACGGACGCCTTCAAATTCGTAACACGGCATGGCGGTATGGTAACGGATGGCGCGCCGGGAACCGGCCGGACGACGCCGGGACCGCGCCCCGGCTCAGCCCTGTGCGGCGACGGCTTCTTCCGTCTTCGAGTTACCCGGCGCCTGCGCCGCGGGGATGCGGCTCTGGACGGTCGCAAAGCGGTTGGCGACGTAGGCGAGGTCGCAGAGCGTCGCGTTGCCCGAGGGGTTCAGGCCCGAGACGTGGAAGTCGCTGAACGCCGCGGACTGGTTGACGTAGATGGATCCGAGCAGGTTGCACGAGAGCGGCACGCCGGCGTCGGCCGTCGCCCACTGGGCCGTTTCGATGACGCCGGGATCGTTTGAATAGAGCCCGGCGGTGATCGAGCCGCATTCGCGGGCGCAGCGCGTCATCAGGTCGATCGACTGCTGCGTGCTGTCGGTGGCGACGAGGTAGGCGATGGGGCCGAACATCTCGCGCATGTAGCGGTCGGTGCGGGCGGCGTCGGTCTTTAAAAGCAGCGGGCTGCGTGTGCGGGCGTCTTCGAACTGTTCGTGGGCGATGGGGTCCCCCGCGCGCAATACCTCGACGCCGTCTTCCGCGGCGGCCTGGTCGAGGCGGGCGGCGGTGCGGTCGTTCTGGATGGCGCCGAGCAGTTCGTTGGCCCGCTTCACGTCGCTGAGCATCCAGTCGACGCCTTTGACGATCGCCTCGGCAACCTCGTCGAAGGATTTGCGTTCGCCGTTGACGTCGATGCCGCTGCGCGGGATGAAAATGTTCTGCGTGGTCGTGCACATCTGCCCGGAGTAGAGGCAGAGGGTGAAGGCGAGGTTCGCGGAGAGGGCCTTGAGGTCCGGTACGGAGTCGATGACGATCGAGTTGACGCCGGCCTTTTCGGTAAACGTCACGGCCTGGCTGGCGTGCTGCTCGATCCACGCGCCGAACTCGCTGCCGCCGGTGTAGTCAATGAGGCGCACCTCCGGGCGGGTGACCAGCGGCTTGGTCAGCGGCTCGTCGGCGGCGTCGGCGGCGAGGGTGACGACGTTCGGATCGAAGCCGCTTTCGCGCAGCACGTCGCGCATGACCTCGACGGTGATCGCCAGCGGCAGGATCGCGCCGGGGTGCGGCTTGACGACGACGGCGTTGCCGGTGACGAAGCTCGCAAAGAGGCCGGGGTAGCCGTTCCAGCACGGGAAAGTCGAGCAGGCGACGAGCGAGGCGATGCCGCGCGGGACGATGCGGAAGGTCTTGTTGAGCGTGATCGTCTCGGACTTGGAGACCTGCTTTTCCCACGTCGCCTCGCGGGCGCAGTGGGTCATGGCTTCGTAGGCGTAGGCGACGGCTTCGAGGCCGCGGTCCTGCGCGTGCGGACCGCCGGCCTGGAAGGCCATCATGAAGCCCTGGCCGGTGGTGTGCATGACGGCGCTGGCGATCTCGAAGCTGCGCTGATTGAGGCGGTGGAGGATCTCGAGGGCGATGCCGGCGCGTGTTTCAACATCCGCGGTGCGCCAGTCGAGGCGGGCCTGCTCGACGGCCTTGAGCAGCGTGTCGAGGTCCGGCCGCGGGTAGGTGATGCCGAGGTCGATGCCGTACGGCGACCGCTCGCGGCCGACGCGGGCGACCTCGCCGGGCTGGTCGATCTCGAACGGCGCGTTCAGGCGGTTCTCGAACGCCCGGGCGCCGTCGTCCTTGGCGGTCTCGCCGTAGATCCGGCCGCTGGGCACCTCGGGATAGGGCGAGAAGTGGCGGCGGGATCGAATGGCTTCGACGGCGTCTTCAAGCGTCTGGCGGTGTTGTTCGAAGAGTTGATGGGTCACAGCGGCACCTCCGGCGACGGCTCGAACGCGGCGTCGCGGAACGGATCGGGTCCGGGCGCGGTTCGACCGTGGGTGAATGTGCGGAAATCAGCAATTGGATTGATGCATCGTAGGCGATGTTGCCGACAGATGCACAAACGCCGTCTGCCCCGGCGTCGCGGCTCGGCCGGTTGAGCGGAGCGGACGGCGTGCAACCGGCGGCGAATCTGATACAGTGCCCGCCCCTCGGGGTGGGCGGACGTGTTGCAAACCGCATGTGCTATTCGATGCTGAAGACTGATCACCGCCGTCTGCTTGACCGTCTGGGAGCCGGGTGACCGCATGCTCTGGGCCGTCGTTTCAGGATTTCTGGTCGCTTTCATCGCCCCGCTTGTCCACCGCCTCGGCCGACGCGCCGCCGGGCCGGTGCTCGCGCTGTTGCCGCTCGGCCTGTTTATCTTCTTTCTCAGTCACCTGCCGGACGTGGCGGCGGGCGAGGTCTTCCGCCACGAAGCGCTGACGTGGTCGGCGGTGCTGGACGTGACAGTCTCGTTCTACCTCGACGGGCTGTCGCTGCTGTTCGCGCTGCTGATCACCGGGATCGGGACGATCATCGTCGCCTACGCGGGGACGTACTTGGAAGACCACCCCGATCGCGGGCGGTTCTACGTCGCGCTGCTCTCGTTCATGGCGTCGATGCTCGGCGTGGTGCTGGCGGACAACCTCATCACGCTGTTCGTCTTCTGGGAACTGACGAGTCTGACCTCGTACATATTGATCGGCTTCGATCACGAGAAGGCCGAGTCGCGGAACTCGGCCCTGCAGGCGCTGCTGGTGACGGCGCTCGGCGGCCTGGCGCTGCTGGCGGGGTTTGTCATGCTCGGGCTCATCGGCGGCAGCTTCGAGCTGACCGAACTGCTCAACGAGCGTGAGGCGATCACCGGCCACGGGCTGTACGTGCCGATGCTCGTGCTCGTGCTGCTCGGGGCGTTTACGAAGTCGGCGCAGTTCCCGTTTCACTTCTGGCTGCCCAACGCGATGGCGGCCCCGACGCCGGTCAGCGCGTACCTGCACTCGTCAACCATGGTCAAGGCGGGCGTCTACCTGCTCGCCCGTCTGAGCCCGGCCGTCGGGGGAACCGAGGTGTGGCTCTGGACGCTGGTGATCGTCGGCGGCGTGACGATGGTGATCGGGGCGTACCTGGCGATTCAGCAGGTGTACCTCAAGCGCATTCTCGCGTACTCGACAATCAGCGCGCTCGGCGTGCTCGTGTTCCTCACCGGGATGGCGAGCGCCGAAGCGGAGACGGCGGCGCGGTACGCCGGCACGGCATTCGGGGCGTTTTTGCTCGGCCACGCGCTGTATAAGGCCACGCTCTTCCTCGTCGCCGGGACGATCACGCACGAGACGGATGAAAAGGACGTGACGAAGCTCGGCGGCCTGGCCCGGGCAATGCCGATGACCGCCTTCGCCGCGGCGCTGGCGGGGCTGTCGATGGCCGGCGTGCCGCCGTTTTTCGGGTTCATCGGCAAGGAACTGCTGCTCGAAGCGGCTTTGCAGCAGGCGGCGTGGGCGTGGCTGCTGACCGCGGCGGCCGTCGTCACGGGCACGCTGTTCATCATCGTTGCAGGGCTGATTGCGTGGCGGCCGTTCTACGGCGAGGTCAGGCAAACGCCGAAACACCCCCACGAAGCGCCGGCGATCATGTGGGTCGGCCCGGCCCTGCTCGCGACGCTCAGCCTGCTGATCGGAATCCTGCCGGGATACTTCGGCACGCCGCTGACGATGCCGGCGACGGCGTCGGTGCTCTTTGCCGGCGGTGATGAGGCCGCGCGGACGGGACTGCTCGAGGAACATCGTTTGGCGCTGTGGCACGGGATCAACCTGGCGCTGTTGCTGAGCGTGGGGATCCTCGTGCTCGGCGTCGGACTCTTCGCCGCCCATCAGCACGTCATGGCGGCGTTGCGACCGGTGCAGTGGACGCTGCGGATCGGGCCGGCGAAGTGGTATGACATCGCCTTCAAGTCCGTGATCGGCTTTGCGGGGTTGCAGACTCGCGTGCTGCAGAGCGGATTTCTGCGGGTCTACCTGGCCATCACCATCCTGACCATGGTCGGGCTTGTCGGGTACGGGATCTTCCGGCTTGACGATCTGCCGGTTTCACTTGAACTTCCGGCGGAGAATCTGTGGGCCTATGCCTATCAGAATCTGTATGTGCTCGTCACGGCAGTAATGATCCTGCTCGGCACGTTTGGGGCGGTGCATTCACGGTCACGCCTCGCGGCGATTGCCTCGCTGGGGGTTGTCGGCTTCGGCGTCGCGCTGATCTACGTGTTCTACGGAGCACCGGACCTGGCAATGACGCAGTTTCTCATCGAGACGCTGACAGTGATCCTGTTCGTCCTCGTCTTCTATCACCTTCCAGCATTTCCGACGGTATCCGGCAAGCTCTCCCGGGGGCGGGACGTCCTCATCGCGCTGTCGGCCGGAACTGTGATGACGACGCTTGTGCTCATCGCCACAAGCGTCCAGGTTCAGGAACGGATATCGGACTATTTCGTTGAGCAGGCGGTGCCGCTTGGCGAGGGACGGAATGTGGTGAACGTGATTCTCGTGGACTTCCGCTCCGTCGACACGCTCGGCGAGATCGTCGTCCTTGCGATTGCGGGGGTCGGGGTGCTCGCGCTGCTGAAGCTCCGGCCGGGGAGGAAGCGAGCATGATGACATCGACGATCCTGCGAACAGCGACGCGGTATCTGTTTCCGCTGCTCATGCTCTTTTCGATCTTTCTGCTGATCCGCGGGCACGACGAGCCGGGCGGCGGGTTCATCGGGGGGCTGCTCGCGGCCATGTCGTTTGCGATGTACGCCCTCGCCTACGACGTACCGACGGCGCGTCTCATGCTGCGCGTCGACCCGAAGTACCTGGTGGGCGTGGGACTTCTGCTCGCCGGGCTGGCGGGGGTATTCGGGCTGGTCTGGAACGCGCCGTACATGACCACGTACTGGTGGCACCCGGAAACAGGCCCGCTGGCCGGCCAGCATCTCGGCACGCCGCTGATCTTCGACATCGGCGTGTATCTCGTGGTGATCGGCGTGACGCTGATGATCGTCTTCAACCTGGCGGAGGAGTGACGTGGAACCGGTTCTGGCAATCGTCATCGGAGCGCTCTACGCCGCCGGCATCTACCTGATGATGCGGCGGAACCTGGTCAAGCTCGTGATCGGGCTCGTCCTGCTCAGCCAGGCGGCGAACCTGCTGATTTTCACGTGCGCAGGTCTGGACAGCACGCACGCGGCCCTCATCCCCCCCGGAGCCCAGGTTCCCGAAACGTCCTACGCCGACCCCCTGCCGCAGGCGCTCATTCTCACCGCGATCGTGATCGGGTTCGGCGTGATCTCGTTCACCCTCGCACTGTTTCACAAGGCCTACCAGACGGTCGGCACCGACGACCTTGATCAGATGAAGTCCACCGACACATGAACTGGTTGATCGCCCTGCCCATTGTTCTGCCGCTTGTGACCGCCTGCCTGTCGGTTTGCGCGTGGCGCAGCAGGATCGCGCAACGCTGGCTGAGTTTCGTGGCCATGAGCGGCCTGACCGTGGTCGGCGTTCTGCTGGTCAAGCACGTGCTGAACCACGGCGTGTCGGCCGTGCAGATGGCCGGGTATGACGCACCGTACGGGATCTCGTTCGTTGCGGACCTCTTAAGTGCCATCATGGTCACGCTCGCCTCGTTCATGGGATTGGCGGTGGCGGTGTACTCGCTGACGAACATCAGCAACCGGCGTGAAGCGTTCGGCTACCACCCGATGCTGCAGGTGCTGCTCATGGGGGTGAACGGGGCGTTCCTGACCGGCGACATCTTCAACCTCTATGTGTTCTTTGAGATTCTGCTCATGTCATCGTTCGTGCTGCTGACACTCGGCGGTGAACGCGGGCAGATGGAGGGGGCGATCAAGTACGTCACGCTGAACCTCATCTCCTCAGCAATCTTTCTCGCCGGGGTCGGCATCGCGTACGGCATGACCGGAACGTTGAACTTCGCCGACCTGGCGGTGCGGCTCGCTGAGGTCAATGATCCGCGCCTGCCGACAACGCTGTCGATGATGTTCCTCGTGGCGTTCGGCGTGAAGGCGGCGATGTTCCCATTATTCTTCTGGCTGCCCGCCTCATATCACACGCCGCCGGCGGCGGTTTCGGCGATCTTCGCAGCGTTGCTGACGAAGGTCGGCGTGTACAGTCTGGTCCGGGTGTTCACGCTCATTTTCAACACCGAGGTCGAGTTCACCCACACCATTATTCTCGTCCTCGCCGGCCTGAGCATGATTACTGGCGTTCTCGGCGCGGCCGCTCAGTCGGAATTCCGGCGTATTCTCGCGTTTCACAGCGTCAGTCAGATCGGCTATATGCTGATGGGGCTCGGCCTCGTCTCGGCGCTGGCATACTCAGACAGCGATGCCACGCGAACAGCCGTACAACTCGGGCTGGCAGGGACAATTTACTTCATCGCGCATCACCTGATTGTCAAACCAAACCTCTTTCTGATCAGCGGCGTGGTGGAACGGCTCGGCGGGACCGGGGAACTCAAGCACCTTGGCGGCTTCTACCGATCGCATCCCGGCCTGTCCATTCTCTTTCTCATATCAGCACTGTCCCTGGCGGGCATTCCCCCACTTTCGGGCTTCTGGGCGAAGGTGATTCTGATCAAGGCCGCGCTGGAGGTTGAGTCATATCTCATCGTCGCCGCCGGCTTGGCGACCGGCCTGCTGACGCTGTACTCAATGACGAAGATCTGGGCGGCGGTGTTCTGGACGCCGGCGCCGGAACACGGCCCCCTGCTGGATGATCCCAGCCAGGCGCG
>SLJD01000061.1 GCA_007135295.1 Phycisphaerales bacterium | reverse complement strand
TACGCCGAGAATCCCCCGAAGAAGTATCAGGACGTCTACCCGTTCGACTTCGAGTGCGAGGACTGGCGCGCGCTGTGGGACGAGCTGTGCAGCGTGCTGCGCTTCTGGATCGACCAGGGCGTCAAGGTGTTTCGCGTCGACAACCCGCACACGAAGCCGTTTCGATTCTGGCAATGGGTGATCGAGACCATCCGCGATGAACACCCGGAGACGGTCTTTCTCTCCGAGGCGTTCACGCGGCCGAAGGTCATGAAGCGGCTGGCGAAGATCGGCTTTACACAGTCGTACACGTACTACGCATGGAAGAACACGCGCGAGGAGATGACGGAGTATTTCGAGGAGTTGACGCAGACGCCGATGCGCGAGTACTACCGGCCGAACCTCTGGCCGAACACGCCGGACATTCTCAACGAGTACCTGCAGCACGGGGGCCGGCCGGCGTTCATGGCGCGGTTCGTGATGGCGGCGACGCTCGGAGCGAACTACGGCATCTACGGCCCGGCGTTTGAACTTCTCGAACGAACGCCCCGCACGGCGGGCAGTGAAGAGTATCTTGACTCGGAGAAATACCAGGTCCGCGCGTGGAACCTGGACGACCCGAAGTCGCTGCGGCCGCTGATTGCGGCGGTCAACCGCATCCGGCGCGAGCATCCCGCGCTGCGCCAGGATCACTCCCTGCGGTTCCACCCGACGGACAACGACGAGATAATCTGCTACAGCAAGGTGGATGAGCCGTCGAACGACATCATTCTGGTGGTCGTCAACCTCGATCCGCACCACAAGCAGTCCGGGTGGATCGACGTGCCGCTCGGTCGATTCGGGCTCGATGCGCACACGGCGTACCAGGTGCACGACCTGCTGCAGGATGACCGGTACATGTGGCACGGAGCGTGGAACTACGTGGAACTCGATCCGGAGGGTTGCCCGGCCCACGTGTTCTCGGTCAAGCGCCACGCGCGCAGTGAGCGGGACTTTGAGCACTTTCAGTGATGACCCGCCGTAACGGCCTGCGCGGTGCAACGATGTGTGAGCCGTTCGGGAAGCGGGTGGAATTTCCCGGCCGCGTTCGCTGTTGGGCCGGCTACGATGTCTTCATCAGAGATTCGTGGACAAGGGCCGATCACGTATGCCGACCAGTGCCTCGACGGTGACCACGGAGGACGATCCGCTTTGGTATCAGAACGCCGTGATCTATCAGACGCACGTTCGGGCGTTCAGCGACAGTGACGGCGACGGGATCGGCGATTTCCGCGGGCTGACGGGCAAGCTCGATTACCTCGTGGACCTGGGCGTGACGGCGGTCTGGCTGCTGCCGTTCTACCCTTCGCCGCTCCGGGATGACGGCTACGACACCGCCGATTACACCGACGTTCACCCGGCCTATGGGACACTGCGGGACGTGCGGCAGTTCATCCGCGAAGCGCACCGGCGCGGGCTTCGGGTGATCACCGAACTCGTGCTCAATCACACGTCGGATCAGCATCCGTGGTTTCAGCGGGCCCGGCGGGCGAAGCCCGGCACCTCGCATCGAGATTTCTACGTCTGGTCGGATACGGATGAGAAGTACGCCGATACCAGAATCATCTTCAAGGACTTCGAGGCGTCGAACTGGACGTGGGACCCGGTCGCCCAAGCGTTCTACTGGCACCGGTTCTACTCGCATCAGCCTGACCTGAACTTTGATCATCCGCCGGTGCACCGGGCGCTGCTGAAGGTGGTCGACTTCTGGCTGAACATGGGTGTCGACGGCTTGCGGCTCGATGCGGTGCCGTACCTCTACGAACGGGAAGGCACGACGTGCGAGAACCTGCCGGAGACGCACGAGTTCCTGAAAATGCTCCGCCGACACGTTGACCGCAAATTCAGGAACCGGATGCTCCTCGCCGAGGCGAACCAGTGGCCGGAAGACGCGATCTCGTACTTCGGCGATCCGAAAAGTGGCGGCGACGAATGCCACATGGCGTTTCATTTTCCCCTCATGCCGCGCCTGTTCATGGCAACGCGGATGGAAGACCGGTTCCCGATCATCGATATTCTTCAGCAGACGCCGGAGATTCCCGCGAACTGCCAGTGGGCGGTGTTTCTCCGCAACCACGATGAGTTGACGCTGGAGATGGTCACGGACGAAGAGCGCGACTACATGTACCGCGTCTACGCCAACGACCGCCAGGCGCGGATCAACCTCGGCATCCGGCGGCGGCTCGCCCCGCTGCTGACCAACAGCCGCCGCAAGATCGAGTTGATGAACGGCCTGCTGTTCTCCATGCCCGGCACGCCGGTGATCTACTACGGCGATGAGATCGGCATGGGAGACAATGTCTTTCTTGGTGACCGCAACGGCGTCCGCACGCCCATGCAGTGGTCATCGGACCGCAACGCCGGATTCTCCCGCGCCAATCCCCAGCAGCTATACCTGCCTGTCATCACCGATCCGGAGTACCACTTCGAGACGGTCAACGTCGAAGCGCAGTTCAACAACTCAAGCTCGCTGTTCTGGTGGATCCGGCGGCTGATTGCGCTGCGCCAGCGCTACCCGGTGTTCGGCTCGGGCCGGACGGAGTTCCTGCACCCGGACAATCCGAAGGTGCTCGCGTTCATTCGGCGGACCGAGGAGCAGCAGGTTCTTGTCGTGGCGAATCTCTCGCGGTTCGTGCAGTGCGTCGAGCTCGATCTTGCCGAGTTCCGCGACCGCGTGCCGGTGGAACTGTTCGGTTTCACCCGGTTCCCTCCGATTGGCGAGTTGCCGTACTTCCTCACGCTCGGCCCGCACGCGTTCTACTGGTTCGAATTGCAGGATGAGCGGTCCGAGGAACTCGCCGACACGGAACGGAACCTGCCGACGATCACGACATCCGGCGGGTGGGAGAATCTGTTCAAGGGCCGGGGCAAGGCGTCGCTCGAACGCTCGCTGCCGCGCACGCTCGTCACCCGGCGGTGGTTCGGCGGCAAGGCCCAGGGAATCGAGTCCGTATCGATCACTGACGCGGTCCCGATGTCATATGGCCAGGAAGGCCAGCGCGCGATGATCATCCTGCTCGACGTGTCGTACGTCGACGCCGAGCCGGAGACGTATCAACTTCCGCTGGCCATGGTGACGGGGAACTGGGTTGAGGACCTGCTCCATGATGCGCCGCACGCCGTCTACGCGCGGATTCGCCAGAAAGGAAGCGACGAGCCAGCCGCCCTCGTGGATGCGGTGTACGTGCCGGACTTCTGCCGGTCGCTGCTGGACGGCATCAGCCGGCGTCGGCGGTTCAAGGGCCGGCAGGGCGAGGTCCATGGGCGGACGACCTCGGCGTACCGCCGGCTGAAACCTGCGGCTGATGTGAACATCGAGCCGACCGTCTCACGGGCCGAGCAGAGCAACTCGTCGGTCATCTACGGCGAGCAGTTCATCTTCAAATTCTTCCGCCGCATCGGCGAAGGCATGAACCCGGACCTGGAGATCGGCCGGTTTCTCACCGAAAAGCAGCAATTCGAGCACACCGCCCCGGTCACGGGATACCTCGAGTATCAGGCCGGCCGGGCCGACCCCCGCACGCTCGGGATGCTCCAGCAGTTTCTTGTCAACGAAGGCGACGCATGGCGATCGACACTCAGCGCGCTGAGCCCGTTCTTCGAGCGGGTGCAGACCGATGAGGAGTTCGACGTGCCGCCGCCGCTCGAGCCCTCGATGACACTGGCTCGCCGGGACACCGCCGACCCGCCCGATACGGCGGTTGACCTCATCGGCCCGTACCTGCAATCCGCGGAACTGCTCGGCAGGCGGACGGCCGAGATGCACCTGGCGCTCGCGGCGGACCATGAAGATCCGGCTTTTCGCCCGGAATCATTCACCCCGCACCAGCAACGGTCGATATACCAGTCCATGCGCAACCTGACCCGGCAGGCGATCCGCATGCTGCGCCGGCGAATCAAGACCTTGCCGGAGTCCGTCGCCGAAGACGCCCGCCGCGCCGTCGATGGTGAGTCGGTCCTGCTCGACCGCCTGGTGCGGATCAAGGATCAGCCGCTCGGTGGCCAGCGGATTCGCACGCACGGCGACTACCATCTCGGCCAGGTGCTGTCCACGGGACGGGATTTCATCATCATTGACTTCGAGGGTGAACCCGCCCGTCCCCTGACTGAACGGAAGATGAAGCGATCGCCCCTGCGCGACGTCGCTGGCATGCTGCGGTCGTTCGACTACGCAGCGCACACGGTTCTTCATGAACACATGCAGCGGTTCGGCGTGGCCTCCGCCGAGATGCAGCAGCGGCTCGGCGCGTGGGCCGGGTACTGGCGGGCATGGGTGGAAGCCGTGTTCCTGCGCAGCTATCTCGATACCGCCGGCCCGACGCCGATTCTCCCATCCGACGATCCGACGTTCGACCGGATGCTGCACATGTACCTGCTCGAGAAAACGGTCTATGAATTGCAGTATGAACTGAACAATCGCCCGACCTGGGTTTCCGTCCCGCTGACCGGCGTGCTGGAACTGATTGACTCGGAGGAGAAAAGCGCATGACCAGGCGGGGCGACAACCGCAGGGATCCAGCCGATGTTGCCTCAGGGGGGGCAGCCCACCGGTCCGTCGCTGACCTCTGGCGACTGGCGGGCAAGTGCGGCATCAAGCCCGCCTACACGAACAACATGGGCGAGCGTGTACGCGCCACGCCTGAGGCATTGCTCGCAGGTCTGCAGGCATGGGGCGTTGAAATCGACCGGGTAGAACAGGCCGCTGAACTCATCCGGCAGGTGGATGCCGATACGGCGGGTCACCTCATCGAGCCGGTGACGGTGAGCTGGCAGGGGCGGCCGGCGCGGGCGGATCTCTGGCGGGCGACCGAGCACCGCGACCGGCCGGTGGAACTGTCATTGGCACATGAAGATGGCGGGATGCGCACCTGGCAAGTCGATGCCGATGAACTGTCGCGAACGCCGGATGGAGAAACGCTCGACGGCCACTTCGAGCATGTCGTCCTGCCGCTGCCTGATGACCTGCCGATCGGCCGCCACACGCTGCATGTCGATCACGCCGGCCGCCACGGCCGGACGATCCTGCTCGTCGCCCCGCCACGGTGCTGGAGTGGGCCCGGCGAATCGCTGTGGCAAACGTGGGGCGCGTTCCTGCCGCTGTACGCGCTGACCAGCGAGCGGAGCGACGGCATCGGCGACCTGACGGACCTGCACCGGCTCACGCAGTGGGTCGGCGGGCAGGGCGGGGGATTCGTCGGCACGCTCCCGCTGCTCGCGCTTTTTCTTGATGAGCCGTTCGAGCCAAGTCCCTACAGTCCCGTCAGCCGGATGTTCTTCAACGAGCTGTATCTTGATCCGGATGCGACGGCGGAGCTGGCGGCGAGCCCGGAAGCACGGCGCTACCGCACCAGCCGCGAGTACCGGGACGAGGCCAAAGCCCTTCGGTCCGACCGCTGGATTGACTATCGGCGGGTTAATGCCTTGAAGCGGCCGCTGATCGGTTCCTTGGCTGAAACGCTCTGCTCCGGCCAGTCGAACCGACTCGATGCGCTGCGGGCGGAGGTCGATCGCGATCCGCTGCTCGGCGCGTACGCGCGGTTCCGGGCGGTCACGGAACGCCGGGGCATGACGTGGCAGCGCTGGCCGGCCGACCTCGAACAGCGAGCGCGAAACGATCAACTTCGGCCCGGCGCGGACTATGACCCATTGATCTACCGCTATCACCTCGCGGCGCAATGGCTGCTGCGCGAACAGCTCTTGGGCGCAGACGGCCGGACGGATGCGGCCGAGGCGGCTCTGTACCTCGATCTCCCGGTCGGGGTGAACCCCGGCGGTTTCGATGCCTGGTGGTTCGCCGAGGCGTTTGCCGGCCGGGTTTCAGCCGGCGCGCCGCCCGATGCGTTCTTCTCCGGCGGGCAGAATTGGGGCTTTACGCCGATCCATCCGCAGCGATCGCGTCTCGATGGTCATGCCGGATTCGCTGCCGCGATCGCTGCGCACCTGCGGTACTGCGGGGCGCTGCGCATTGACCACGTGATGTGGCTGCACCGCATGTTCTGGATTCCGGACGGCCTCGACGCCTCCGACGGCATGTACGTTCGCTACCCCAGCGAAGAACTGTACGCCATATTATGCATTGAATCCCACCGGCACCGGGCGGCGATCGTGGGGGAAAACCTCGGCACGGTGCCCCCGGTCGTCAATCGTTCACTGAAGCGCAGGGGAATTCGTTCACTGTACGTCGGTCAGTTCAGTTTCACCGATCGGGAGGACGAAGTCCTCACGGCGCCCGGATCGGACGCGGTGGCGAGTCTCAACACGCACGATGTGCCGCCATTCGCCGCGTTCTGGCGGGGCGATGACATCGAACAGCGGGTGAAACTTGATCTGCTCGACGAGGAGGAGGCTGACGCGGAAAGTATCGACCGGGCCGCACTCCGCCGCCGGGTGGCTTCGTACCTGATGCAGAAGGGATGGTCAATTGACCCGGACGCCCTGGACGATGAGTCCGTGCGGACGGCGTTGTGCGGCCTTCACGAACATCTTGCGCAAAGCCCGGCCGACCTCGTCCTGGTAAATCTTGAGGATTGTTGGCTTGAGCGTGAATCGCAGAACATGCCTGGAACAACCGGTTTGCACAACTGGCGACGGCGGGCGGCCTACTGTCTTGAAGAGATAGAGCGCGGTGCTGCCGGCAAGCCCCTGGAGGCCGTGCGCCGTGTACGGCACGACCACACTCCGGTCCGGGTCAGTTGACACGGCCGGAGCCGAGGAGGTATTTCCGATGACCATGCGTGCACGATCAGCGGGAACCGTCGAGAATACGCGCATGATTCACCCGACGCTCTCCGACGACGATCTGCATTACTTCAATGAGGGCACCCACGACCGGATGTACCGGAAGCTTGGTGCTCATCCCGCCGTGCATGACGGTCAGGCGGGGACGACCTTCCGAGTCTGGGCGCCAAATGCACGGGCTGTCTCGGTCATCGGTGATTTCAATGCCTGGGACAAGGATGCCCAGCCGTTGGAGCCAATTGAGAATTCCGGTATCTGGCAGGGATTCGTCCGCGATGCCCAGCCCGGTCACGGGTACAAGTATCACATTGCCTCCCGGTTCGACGGGTACGTCGTCGACAAGGCCGACCCTTTCGCCTTCATGGCAGAAGTTCCGCCCGCCCAGGCGTCGGTCATCCAATCCCTCGACTACGAATGGTCCGACGGCGACTGGATGAGGCAGCGCGGCCGGCGGCAGGCGCACGATGCGCCGATTTCCATCTATGAAATGCATCTTGGTTCATGGATGCGCCCCGACGATGATCCGAGCCGGTACATCGGCTACCGGGAGATTGCCCGGCCGCTCGCCGAATACGTTTCGCAGCGCGGCTTCACGCATGTCGAACTCATGCCGATCATGGAGCATCCGTTCTATGGCTCATGGGGATATCAGAAGACGGGATACTTCGCTGCCACGAGCCGGTTCGGTCGCCCGCAGGACTTCATGTATTTTGTCGATGTGCTGCATCAGCATGGCATCGGCGTGATCCTTGATTGGGCTCCGGCGCACTTCCCCTCCGATGAGCACGGACTGTGCTACTTTGACGGCACCCACCTTTTCGAGCACGCGGATCCCAATCAGCGCATTCATCCGGACTGGGGCAGTTACGTATTCAACTACGGCCGAAACGAGGTCCGTTCATTCCTGCTCAGCAGCGCCCTGTTCTGGCTCGACAAGTATCACATTGACGGGTTGCGGGTCGACGCGGTTGCGTCAATGCTCTATCTCGACTACTCGCGGAAGGAAGGCCAGTGGTCGCCGAACGAATTCGGCGGCCGGGAAAACCTTGAGGCGATCTCACTGCTGCGCCGCTTTAACGAAGCCGTGTACCGCGAATATCCCGACGTGCAGACGATCGCGGAGGAATCGACCGCCTGGCCGATGGTCTCCCGACCGACGTACCTCGGCGGGTTGGGCTTTGGATTCAAGTGGGATATGGGCTGGATGCACGATACGCTTGAATACATCAAGCACGACCCCATCCACCGTCCATACCATCACAACCAGCTTACATTCCGGGCGATTTACGCCTTTACCGAAAATTATGTCTTGCCCCTTTCACACGACGAGGTGGT
>SLJD01000046.1 GCA_007135295.1 Phycisphaerales bacterium | reverse complement strand
CTTCCACCGCTGCCTGTCCAGGTCGGCATCAGTGTCGAACAGGGTGACAGCCGGGTCGGCGCTGCTCGGCAGGGTGCTGATGGAGATCGCCGGAATGCCCGTCTGCAGGTCGCCGTCCCCGATTGCCAGCAACCCGGTGACCAGTGTCATGGCGGCAAAAAAACTTCCCCAGACAATCTGGGTTCGTCGGGAAACTCGGGATGGGGCGGTGTTCTGGGCTGCCACGTCACCTCACTCCATCCAGAGTATCGGATCATTGGCAACTTCTGCATGCAACAAAGTCGCTTTTTTTGGAATCGATCGCACAATTTCCCGCTATCGGACCAACAGCAGGGTGCGCAACGCTCAGTTGTGAAGGGGTTTGTCGAGAGTTACCGGCCGGTCTGCGACAGTCGCTCACGGACAGCTGGCCGAGGCGTACCGAACGGATCGGGCCGCTCCAACGGGGTGTGGCGGTTGCGCATGCGGTCGTGTGCTTCATATTGCGTGCGCGGTTCACTGCTCGGAAACAGCGACTGCTGACAGCCTGTCGTCAGGCCGCCGGTGAGGCAGATCAGTCCGAGAATAATGACGCGTCGTCCCATGCCCGCAGTATATCCACAAGTGCTGCCGATTCGACCAGTTGCATCCACAAGTTCTCAACGGGCCCGAGGCTGGACCCGACGGCCGATGAGCTCGAAACTCCGCTCATCGCGGTGCGACAGGCCGGTCCAGCCGTCGCGATACTCGACCGCCGCAATCGTTTCCTCGGGTCGGCCGTCGCTCTCAAGGGCGAGCACCACCGTGTAATGGATGCTCCCGACCCCGCTGTGGTAGGCGTCACGCACTTCACCCGGCGAGAGCACTCGCCGCCCGATCGTCACCGCATCGTCATCAGCCGGCACCGCGATGGCCCGGATGTCCAACTCCCCCGCCATCTGCACGAACCGCCCGCGACCGTCACGGGATATCACGTAGAGCACAAGCTCATCACCCCGGCCATCGCCGGTCGTGTCCCGGGCATGGCTGCGACGACCGATCGTGATTTCGCTGACGCGGGGCGTGTTGGCGAGCAGTTCAGCGGACACGTCGTCGGGTTCAGCACGCCGGGCCTGCTGCTGCAACTCGCCGGTCAACTCGTAGTTGCGCCGCTCCAGTTCGCGCACACGATTCTCGAGCGTGTGAATGCGGCTGCGCATGGAATCAACATCGACCACCGGCCGGGGCGCCGCGCAGCCGACAAGCCATGCGACAGCGACGAGGACAAGCCCCAAACCGCCGATCGCGCGTCCCGGCCGATGCTGCCGCGGCGAGATCCCCGCCCCGAAGCCGATTGGCCGGGCGAGCCGGTTCATGACTTCGACTTCTGTTCCGGCAGGTGCTCGAGAATGCGGTCGGTCAGGCCATACTCGACCATCTCAGTCGCACTGAGCCACTTGTTCCGCTCGATGTCCTCACGGATCCGATCAAACGACTGGCCGGATTTCTCGGAATAGATCTGGTAGATGATGTCCCGCAGCCGCAACATCTCGCGGGCTTCGATCTCAAGGTCGGTGGCCTGACCTTCCATGACCCCACCGAGCAGCGGCTGGTGCATGAGGTTACGGGCGAACGGCAGGGAGTACCGCTTGCCCTCCGCCCCGGAGCAGGCGATCAGCGAGCCCATCGACGCGGCCTGACCGATGATGTAAGTCGCCACGTCGCAGGGGATGAACCGCATCGTATCGATGATGCCCATCCCGGCCGTCACCGAACCGCCCGGCGAGTTGACGTACAGGTGCACGTCGGCCGTGGCGTCTTCGTTGGCAAGGAATAGAAGCTGGGCGACGACAAGATTCGCCGTCTCATCGGTCACCGGACCGCCCATGAAGATGATCCGGTCGGTCAGAAGCCGCGAATAAATGTCGTAGGCGCGTTCGCCGCGGCCGGTCTTTTCGATAACGATCGGGACGAGTGTGGACATGGCTCGTGAGGAATCCGATGAAGGGGCGGAACTGAAACTCGAATGGGCGCGCACAGGCGGCATCGCGGCGGTTACGGTTTGGCGTCGGCGTCTTTCTTCTGATCGGCCGGCTGGAAAACTTCATCCACCAGGCCATACTCCTTGGCTTCATAAGCGTCGAAATACCGGTCGCGTTCACCGTCGCGCGTCACCTGCTCGATATCCCGGCCGGTGTGTTTGGAGATGATTCGGTTGAGCGTCTGCTTGGCTTTGATGATCTGCTCGGCCTGAATCTGAATATCGGTCGTCTGGCCGGTCACCCCGCCGTACGGCTGGTGAATCATGACCTTGGCGTGCGGGAGAATGTGTCGCTTGCCCGGCGTGCCGGAGCAGAGTAGCACCGCCCCGCCGGAATACGCCCGGCCGATGCAGTACGTCGCGACGTCGGCGCTGATAAACTGCATCGTGTCATAGACGGCCAGCGTGTCGTCGACCGACCCGCCGGGAGAATTGATGTACAGGTTTATGTCCTGGCCGCGCTTCTGATCCTCGAGATACAGCATCTGCATCATCACGCGTGCGGCGGACGCATAGGTGATCTCACCGACGAGAAAGACCACCCGGTTTTCGAGCAGCAACTCATCGATGGTCATCTCACGCGTGCGCTGATACTGAACCGAGGCGCGAGGATCAGCGGGTATGCCGGCCTGCATCGTGGACGGATCGGCCCAGCGGGGGTCAAACATGGTCGGATCATTCATGGTGGCGGATCTTCCTCTGCTCAAGTGGCCGCATGATAGGCACGGTCGAATGATCGGCAAGCCAGCGGCCGTTCACCACTCCGAAACGATCCGGCAGGCAAGTTCTTTTTCTGACGCCACCTGCCTGATCCGGCCGGCAACGCCGCAACACGCGAACAAACCGACACATGACCATGTCTACTCGCGTTCGATACGACTCCCGGCCCGCGATCCTGCCCTCTGCGCCATCCGGCTGCCGAGTCGTGTAAGTCAATCAATTACAGGCAATTGCGATTCCAGCTTCCCCCGCTGTGACTCAAGCCACGGCGGCAATTGGAGCTGCCGGCCGAGCAGTCCGAGCGGCTCGTCGATCTCGAATCCCGGCCCGCGCGTGGCGAGTTCGAAGATGACGCCTCCGGGTTCCCGGAAGTAGATCGATTTGAAATAGCAGCGGTCCCGGATATCGGTCACGCGGATGCGACTGTCCACAAGTCGTTCACGCCAGTAGCTGAGCGCATCCTCATCCTCGACCGCCAACGCGACGTGGTGCACCGCCCCCGGCCCGAAGCGGCCGCGTGAAGCATCCTGCGACGGCATCACCGCCAGCCACCCGCCCGTCGGGTCCGGACCGGCCTGGAACACCATGTCACGCAGCATGCTCCCCGGCTGCAGGAGCGGCCGGCACAACAGACCGAGCCGCTCCTGCAGAAACTCGGCCGTCGCCTCCGGGTTGCTGACCGCCAGCCGGACACCGGCCAGCCCCATGAGCACCTGCTCGGGCGGCAACGGATGAGTCGCCGCCTCCGGCTCGTCGGGCAGGCCAATCCATGGCTCGGCAACAGCCGGTCCCGGCGCTTCACGCAGTTCGATGACCATTCCGTCCGGATCCTGAAACCGCACGCCCACACCGACGACATCATCCACCGCGGCGACATCACAATCAGCGTCCGCCAACCGGGCGGACCACACCTTCGACATGCCTTCCGGAATGGCGAACGCAATCGCGCTGATCCGTCCCGTACCGTGCTGTCCTGGTTCGCTGCGCTCCCAGGGGAAGAATGTGATGAGCGTTCCCGGCGTGCCGCGCCGATCGCCGTAGTACAAGTGGTGCGTTGCCGGATCGTCGAAGTTGACGGTCCGCTTGATGCGTCGCAGTCCAAGGACATCGGTGTAAAAGTGATCGCACCGCCGACCGGGTCCGGCGATGGCGGTGACATGATGCAGGCCGAGCAGTCGGTCGGTTCCAGACATGCGTCCCCACTTTCATGCCTCAGGCATGCATGGACCCACGAGGCATGAAAAGGATATCGGAATTGCCGCCGCGCAGGACGGATATCTCAAGAGGACGATCGCATTTTCATCATTCCTGCGAAACGGAACCCAGAGCCCCCGTATGCGATCGCAGATATGCGGACAAGTGGCGTTCGCCACCTCTGCGATGGCCGAATAACGGGCCGCGTTCAATCAGCGAGGCGATCCATCCGCGACTCAGCGGCTACGAGGCAAAGGTCGGACTTTCGCCACAATCGGCCGCACTCCGGGCAGGTGATCTTCTGCTCGGGGCGGCTTGCGTCGAGGTGGCCGGCAAGTTCATAGTGGCAGTCGCGGCAACGCGTCGTCGGGTGCAGCAGCGTCAACTCATAGTTCAGCACGCCGGCAACCGCGCTCCAGCCAATTCCCAGCGCCGTGAGAATGACGGGTTGCTCGACACCCGCCCGCCAGACGCCAATGGTGACAAGCGCCGCCCCGGCGAGGAGCGACCACCAGAACCGAGGTTCGCGGGCGAGCCGCCTGACCCGTGCTGCCGGCCGGTTGGCGGGCAACGAGGCAAGATACCGCCGCCACGTCACGTCCTCGCAGGCGTCGCGCCACGATGACAGCCCCATCCATGTGCTGTACCCGACGATGACAAACGCCGCGGCGATGACTTCCGCGCGGGCGGCCGGGCCGAGATGCATCGCCACCGCCACCAGTCCGGCGAGCAGAACCGCGACAGGAAGGCGGTGACCGGAAATCATGGGACCTGAGCGGCCGTCAGCGGGCATGCAGGATTGATCGGCCGGGCGTGGGGCTCGCTGTTGGCATGGGCGATCAATGGTTACTCACCGCCCGTGACGGGTTCCGGTTCTGCGGATCGGGGAAGGGTGATGATGAAATCACTCCCCCGGCCAACCTCTGAGTGGGCGGTCAGTTCCCCACCATGCTCCTCGATGATCCGCCTCGACGTCGCGAGCCCGAGGCCCGTGCCGCCGGCCTTGTGGGAAACATACGGGTGGAAAATCTCGTCGAGCTGCTCGGGGGCGATTCCCGGCCCGGTGTCGATGACGTGAATGCGGATGGCGTCGTTCTCAGCGGACAGCCGGAGCATGAGTTCGCCGATCCGGCTGTGCGGCTCGCTCTGCTTCGGAGCGGCGGCCTGTATGGCCTGCACGGCGTTGATCATGAGGTTCAGCAGCGCCTGCTTGAACAGCCCGACGTCGATCGACGCCCGCACCGGCCCGTCGGGCAGTTGGGTGCGCAGCATCACCCTCGCCTGATCGCACTGCGGATGGAAGAAGTCGGCGAGTTCGTCAATCACCTGCACGAGGTCATGCGGGTACGGATCCAGCCGCATACGACCCGCAAACTGCAGGAAGTCCGTCAGGATCGCGCGGAGCCGCTCGGCCTCGCGCGAGAGCGCCTCGATCCGCCGCAGCATCCGGTCACGCTGCTCGTCGGGTAGATCGCTTTCGTTGACACTCTCCGCGAGCAACTGCGCATTGAGGCCGATCGTCGAAAGCGGGTTCTTGATCTCGTGGGCGAGGCCGCCGGTCATCGAGCCGAGTTCCGCCAGCCGCTCGGCGTCTCGGGCGCGGCGTTCAGCGCGGCGGGCGCGGGCTTCGCCCCGGCGCAGCAGCAGCCGCGTGATCGGCAGCATGACAATCACGCCAAGCGTCAGGCCCGCGATGGTCCACCAGAGTTCTGACACCGGTTGTTTCCGCCGCGAACATGGTGCAGGCAAGACGGTGCGGCGGCAAGTCAGCCGGGCGTTGGGCGGCGGTGACGGCCGGCCTTATCGCGCCGCCTCGGTGGCGGCCATGCGCTCGTCGGCGACGAGTTCGAACTCGATGCCGGTCTCCGCTTCGGCGCCGGAAAGTTCATCGCGAACCCGGATCTTGAGGTGGTACTGCCCGACGCCCAGCCGGTCCGGGATCGTGATGAGCTGGACCATGTAGAAGTCCTGCCGGCGGTTGCGGGCGCGGTCGACGGCGGTCTGCCAGTCTTCACGCCAGACGGGGATGCCGTCGTCGCTGCTGTAAATTTCCAGTTGCTGACTCAGGCGGGTCAGCCACTGGCCATCGTCGTTGACTTCGCTGGTGAAGTCGTCGACCTCGATGTAGATCACCACCTGCTGGCCGGACTGCGACAGGAAGACGTTCCGATCAAACGTCTCGTACCGCCCGAACCCGCTGACCTCGGTGCAGAATGCGGCATTGGCGAGATGAAGCTCGGGCTCCTGGACAAGTTGCGCCCGGGCGTCCTCGAGGGCTTCGATCATGACATCGCGCGGGTCGTTTTCGGCGTTCAGGTCCCGGCCGAGCGTGACGAACATGTCCTGCATCGTGGCGAGCAGTTCGCGCTCATCGTCAATAAGACTCGGCAGGGCGTCGACGTGCAGCGCGCGTTCGGGGTCATGCAGACTCATCGCCGCGATCAGCAGCAGATGCCGCATCGGCTGGTCTTCGTACGCGCCTTCGCGGTACAGCTCCGAACTCAGCCGGACGATCAGGCGGCTGGTGGCGTCGTCGACGTCGAGGTCCTCGACGAGTTGTTCGATCTCTTCCTCGATTTCCGGGTCCAGGTCCGCTTCTTCATCGGGCAGCGCTTCGGACGCGGGGTCGGATTCCGGCTCGGTGTCAGCATCATCCGGAGACTCGTCGCCGGCCGATTCATCCGGATCCCGCCCGGACGCATCCGGCTCACCTTCGGCCTGCTGTTCGCTGCGGCCGTGCGGGTCAGACCATTCGATGTCCGGCGACGGAGGCGTGGACGGCTCATCAGCTTCGTCGTCCCCGTCGCCGGCGTCCTGGCTCATCCACGCTTCGATATCGCGCTCGGCCTGGGCGATAAGGTCTTCGGTTGATTCGGAGAGGTCGGCTTCGACCTCGTCGGGGTCCGCATCGGCGAGGGATTCGTCGACGCCGGCGCGCTCCGCGCTGATGATTGATTCGGCGCTCTTCTCGCCCCCCGACGTGCCGGCGCATCCCGCTGCCGCGAGCAGCCCGGCGGCAACCCCCCCGGCCGCCACGATCCTGAGTATGTCACGGGCGAAGTCGCGTTCCATGTACATCTGCCTCCCTGCAGGTGCGGTCACATCGTGACCGTCGGCCGTCCTGGCCTCGTAACGCGTAGCCGGCCGCCTTCAGTTCAACGGCGCGACGATCCGCATCCAATCATATCGGCCATTCGGATGGCCATCACTTCAAGAGAACGTGCGGAATCCGCCTGGCCGCTCTTGACGCGGGCATCAGCTTCGATGCATTCGCGCAGCAATTGCGCGAACGACTCGCTCTGCCCCGCCTGCGCCGCCTGCGCGATGGCGTTCTGAGACTCGCCGAACACCCGTGCCGCAAAGACCGCCTGCCGCGGTGACGATCCATCGTCGATGATCCGGCGCGTCGTATGGAGCTTGCGGGCGAGGTCCGCCAACGCCCATCGAACGAGTTCCTCGGGCTGCCTGGAGATGTGCAGCAGTTCGCGAAGCTTGCTGACGGCGACGCCCGCCCGGCCGGTCAGCACCGCGGCCTGCAGGCCCCAGACTTCTTCTTCGCGCGAGGCGCCGACCATCCCGGCGACGGTCGCGCGGTCGATCGTCCCGCCCGGGCCGACGTAGCTCGCGAGCTTGCGCAATTCACTGTCGAGCCGCCCCATTCCCGTTCCAAGCCGCTCGACCAGCAGCGTGGCGGCATCGGGCTCAATCGTTGCATCGCATCGCTTCTTGCACCGCTTGATGCACCAGTCGGTCGCCTTCGCAGGGGTGATGGTCTCGCATGCCCGGACGACCTGGCCGTCGAGCAGGAGTTTCTCAAGCTTGCCGTTGCTGCGGAACGTCTCGAAGCGGAGCACGAGCGTGGCGTCATCAACCGGATTCTCGATGTACCGCAGCATGGCGGGGCGAATGTCGTCTGACCGGCTGAGGAACGAGTCGGCATGATCAAGGATGACGAGCTTGTGCTGCTGGATCAGGCCGAAACTGCGCAGCTCATCGAGCACATCGCTGAGTTCGGCTTCGCGGCCGTCGTAGCGGAACCGCTCGATCCCGCCGAACGACTCTTCGAGAACCTCGGTGAAGCGGGCGGTTTCCTCCTGCATGAGATAGTCGTCATCGCCGTACAGGGCGACGACGCGCATCGAGGCGTCGAGCCTGGCCTTGGGGGCCTGTTTTTTTGACGTTTTTTTTCTCGTCCCGCCTCTCGCGATGGTCTAATGAT
>SLJD01000211.1 GCA_007135295.1 Phycisphaerales bacterium | reverse complement strand
TCGGACAAATGTCCCGTGCAGACATGGGCGATGGGTGTGCGGACCTACGCCTTTCAGCATCACCCGGAAGTGACGCGGGAGACGATCGCTCACTGGGCCGATCAGGCGGATCTGCTCGAGCAGGCCGGCCTGACGCGAAGCCAGCTCGACGAACAGACCGGGCAGTATTTCGAAGACTTCGAGCGGTGGACGACACGGCTGTTCGAATCGATCGCGCTGTTCTGCGTGCCGCTGCACCGGCGGTATCGTGGTGTGGTGAAGGATCTGCATCATTGACCAACGTGTCGGCTGCAGGGTCGGTCGGCCCCGGGTCGGGAGATGCTCACGGGCTACGATTCCGTGGTGCACAGTGCGGACAACCAGCACATCGGTCGGGCGAAAGACAGGCTGACCTGTCGGGGGTGCGGGTACGCCCTGCGCGGCCTTCCGGGCGTACATGTGCGATGTCCCGAATGCGGCCGCATGAATCATGTCCTGCATGCACTGAGCCGGCGTCGCTCGGACTGGTCATCGAACCGGCTGTATGTGGGACTGAGCCGGGCCGGCCTGGCGGGCGTCGTGACGATTCTCGGCTGGGTCATGATCGCGGTCGTCGACTGGCCAACGGTTGTGATGTTTCCCGCTTCGGTGATCGCTCTGGCGATGACGGTCTTCTGGGGGATGCTGATTCGCCGAGCGGTGGCGGGGTTTGCGTCGGTCGGGCAGGGCATCGGCCTCGTTGTAGCCATGCTCGGCATCATGATGGTCTACATGGCATGCTTGCTGACTGTGCTTGCCGTCATGTTTTTCGCGTTGCCGATGACAATGCTGATGGGCGGTCTGGTGCTCGACGAGCCGGCTGACTTGGCGTGGGTTGCGATGGGCCTGCTCGTCCCCGGGGCGATCGCGGTGGTGATCGTGTGGGTGGCGTACCGGGGCGACCGATGGGTCGGGGCGGCGTGCCTTCGCCAGTCCATCACCGCAGCGGGCGGAACCGAAGGCGTGATGCCTGACGCCGGCAAACGGTAGCCGACAGTCTGTATCCGTGGATCTTCAATATCGCAAGATTTTGACCTCAACGAGAAGCAGGGAACCGACCATGACGCCCGATGATGCCCGGAACCTGATGCACGAATGGACCGAAAGCGAATCGCTTCGTGGCCACATGGAGTGCGTCGCCGCGTGCATGGCCGCGTATGCCGAAAAGCATGAACCGGATCAGAAGGACCGCTGGATTGTCTGCGGCCTGCTGCACGACTTCGATTACGAAAAGCACCCATCGCAGGAGGAGCATCCGTTTGTCGGTGTGGCACACCTGCGTGAACATGCGAATGTGGATGAGGAGATCATTGACGCCATTCTTGGCCACGCCGAATATTCGGGCACACCGCGCGAGACACCGATGGCGAAGTGCCTCTATGCCGTCGATGAACTGGCCGGTTTCATCGTGGCTTGCGCGAAGGTTCGCCCCGATGGCATTGACGACCTCAAGCCGAAGAGTGTGAAGAAGAAACTCAAAGACAAGGCCTTCGCCGCTGCGGTCTCGCGTGAAGACATCCGCCGCGGGATGGAAGAACTCGGCGTCGAGGATTCGGAGCACATACAATTGTGCATCGACGCCATTTCCACCGAGCGGCAGTCCGTGGGGGTGTGAGCCGCTTACCGGCTGCTCCGGCGAACGTTGGTGGCTTCCGGCTTGCCGGGATTGATCGCCACATCCGGCACCGACTCGCCGGCGTCGAGCACTGCGCGGATCGTCCGGGCGATGGATTCGGCATCGAGGCCGGTTTCTTCGAGTTGTTCACTGCGTGATCCCTGGTAGATCCACGACTCAGGCAGGCCGAGCCGCGTGATGCCGCTCGTGTCGAGCCCGGCGTTGTTGGCCGCTTCGATCACGCACGTGCCGAAGCCGCCGGTCAGCGTGTGATCCTCCACGGTGATGATCGGCACGTTGCGTTCGATGAGTGAACGGATGAGGTCGATGTCGACCGGCTTGGCGAAGCGCGCGTCGTACACGTTGACTTTGTACTCGCCGTGCCCGTCGAGATGATCGATCGCATCGGCGGCGTTGATTGTCATGACGCCATAGCCGAGCACCGCGGCATCGGGCTGATCGTGCTCGATGATCGGTCGAGCCTTGCCGAGTTCAAACGGCGGACATGGTTCATCGGAAAAGCGGTCGCTGACGTTGTCCCGGGGATAGCGGACGACGCTGATGCCACGGTCATAGGTGCGCATGAACTCCAGGGCCGCCTGCAGCGACGGCTCGTCCATCACGGCCGTGAGGACCGAATCGGGGAAGATGCGAAGGATTGAAATGTCGCAGAACCCGTGATGCACGGCGCCGTCGCCGCCGACGAGCCCCGCCCGGTCGAGGCACAGCCGCACCGGCAGGCCCTGCAGGGCGACTTCCTGGAATGCTTGGTCAAACGCTCGCTGCAGGAAGGTAGAGTAGACGACAAAGAACGGCTTCCATTCCGTCTTGGCGAGCCCGGCCATCATGTCCATTGCGTGCGACTCGCAGATGCCGGTGTCCCACGAACGGTCGGGGAACTCAGGAAGTATCTTGTTCAGTCCCGTGCCGTCCGGCATGGCGGCCGTCGCGGTGACGACCTTTTCATCACGCTGCATGATGTCGGTCAGTGCGTCGGCGAAGGCGGCGGTGAAGCTGCGGCCGGACTTCTGCAGTTCGACCCGGCACCCTTCTACGGTGAAAGGCTTGGGCGAGTGGAACGTGGTCGCGTCATCCTCGCTGAAGTCATAGCCCTTGCCTTTGATCGTGTTGACGTGCAGGACGAGCGGCCGATCGAAATCGCGGACCTCCACGAGCATGTCGATGAGCCACGGCAGGTCGTGGCCATCAATCGGACCGAGCGTGACGAGGCCGAACTTCTCGAACCATGCGTCTTCGGCGATGGCGGCCTTCATCATCTCGCCCATCCGGTGGTACATCTCGCCGATCATTGAGCCGCCGGGCAAGTGGGCGATGACATCCTTCGCCGCGCGTTTCATCGACTGGTACGCCGGATTGACCCTCACGCGATCGAAGTACCCGGCGAGGGCGCCCTGCGGGGGGGCGATCGACATGCCGTTGTCATTGAGGACGACGAGAAACTGCCGGTCGAGCGTGCCGGCGTTGTTGAGCCCTTCCATCGCCACGCCATTGACGATGGACGCATCGCCGACGAGGGCGACGGTGCGCCGGCCATCGGGGTTCGTTTCTGGGTCGAAACCTTCCCCGGCGAGCAGGTCCCCTCGCGCCATGCCGACAGCGGTGGAGACCCCCGTGCCGGCGTGGCCGACGGAAAAGAGGTCGTAGGCGGATTCGCGCGGTTCGGGGAAGCCGGCCATCCCGTCCCGCTTGCGGAGCCGGTTGAGTTTATCGTACCGCCCGGTCAGCAACTTGTGGGGGTAGCACTGGTGGCCGACATCGAACAGCAGGCGGTCGCGGCCGAAATCAAACACATAGTGCAGGGCGATGGTCAGTTCGACCACGCCGAGGTTTGGTGCGAGGTGGCCGCCGGTCTGCTTGACCTGCTCGCAGATGGCGTGGCGGATCTCCGCTGCGACGGTGGGCAGTTCATCGACGGACAGGGCCTTGAGGTCGGCCGGGCTCTTGATGACGGGCAGATGCTTGAGTTCCATGTGCAGCGCGATCCGTCGCAGGGGAAGGTCGTGTCATTCGACCGAGGGGGGCGGGCGGACCGGTCGGTACCGGGGCCGATCCGGTTCAGCGACGCTGCGGTCCTTCCCAACCGCTCGCCGCATACCCGTAGGATACGTTCAGCGTGTTCGGGTGGCCAGACGATCAGCAAGTTCAGTAAGTGGTCGGGCGGCTCCACCGAGCGACCCAGCGGCACGCTCAGCCGATTCACGAAGCGATTCAACCGCCTGCCGGGAGGCGGCAATGCCGTACAGCCCCGGATAGGTCAATTTGCCGGCCTCGACATCCTTGCCGGCCGTCTTACCGATCTCCTCGCTTGAGCGGGTCACATCAAGCAGGTCATCGACGATCTGGAACATGAGCCCGATCGACTCGCCATACTGCGTCAGCGCTTCAAACTGCCGATCGTCCGCACTTCCGCAGATGCCGCCCATTCGGCAGCAGGCGCGAATCAGCGCTCCGGTCTTGCGGCGGTGGATGGCTTCGAGCGCGGCGGCAGAATCCGTCCATTCGCTTCCGACGGTATCGAGCACCTGGCCGCCGATCATGCAACCGGTCGCCTGCGCGAGTTCCCGCGTCAGCCTGCTCGCTCGCTCTGGATCGACGTTTCGGTTGAGTACCTCGAAGGCAAGAGAAAGCATCATGTCCCCGGCGAGGATCGCCATCGCCTCGCCTGATTGCACGTGCAGTGTCGGCCGGCCCCGCCGCATCGAATCATCGTCCATGGCAGGCAGGTCGTCATGGACGAGACTGAAATTGTGGACGAGCTCGATCGCCGCCGCCGCGTCCATCGCGTCGTCGCGCACCCCGCCGACGGCTTCCGCACTGAGCAGCACGAGCATCGGCCGCAGCCGCTTGCCGCCCGGAGCAAGGGCGTACTGAACCGCTCCGAGCAAAGCCGGCGGCATGTCGAATGTGGGCAGTAGATCCGCGAGGTGTTGCTCCACGGACTGAATGAGTCCGTGGCTGCCATCCGGCTCGGACTCGTTTGCAGCAGCTGCCGGCTGTGATGATGTTGGGGCTGGAGTCGGTTCCACGGTCGGTATTGTAGAACGGACACGGCCGGTTCATCCGGTGTGCGCCTCGCGTCCAGCCCTGAATCCGGGATCAGGCATGGCCGGCGGACTTCCGGACGTATCGGGCGAGCGGCTATGATGACGGTCATGGCCCAGTTGGTGGATACCCTCAATCAACTTCTCGAACGGGGCGGGGTGGTGATGATCCCGCTTCTCGCGCTGAGCGTGATCAGTCTTGCGTTGATTCTGGAGCGGGCGTGGTTCTGGATCGGCCAGCACCGCCGCGCGTCGCTGCGCCGCCTGACTCGGACGACCGACGCATTGCGGCAGGGCGAGCCTGAGCGTGCCCGGAGGCAGGTTGAAGGCCATCGGGGCATCTATGACCAGGTCACCCGGCACCTCCTCGCCCATCGGGGCAGCGAGGCTTCCGCCGTCGAAATTGTCGAAACCCTCCGGCCGCGGTTCGAGCGGTTCATGGTCAGTCTTTCGACGATCATCTCCGCGGCCCCGGTCCTGGGCATTCTCGGGACGGTGATCGGCATCATCCGGTCGTTTGAACTGCTCGGCGATGAACGGACGCTCACCGATCCGTCACTCGTATCTGCCGGTATTGCCGAAGCGCTTCTGACTACGGCGATCGGGCTTGTGATATTGCTTATGACGCTTTTCCCGTACATGATTTTTCGAGGTCAGGTGGACCGCATGCTCGGCCGACTCGAGACGCTTGCCGCCGCGGCTCGCACGCTTGACAGAGGTTCAGGCGGGTCATCCACGTCCGTTGCCACGGCGGCTGCGGGACGGCATGGACCAGGCGAGGTGGCTGCTTCGAAGACGGAAGCCGCCGCGGGCTCGCCGCGCTAAGGTGATGGTTGTGGTCCGGAGTCTGACCTGGCGATGGCAACGGCTGGAGGATCACCCGATGCGATCAGTCAGCAGACAGGCCGCATCTGACAGAATACACGAGCCGACCGACCGGGTGGTGCGGCAGTATCGGAGACAGTCAGCATGAAGGCATGGATGATCAGCCGTCGAAACTGGCTCGCGGTCATAACCGCGTTCGCTGTACTTGTGATTGCATGGCCCGGCGCGGTCGGCATGGCCGGTGGCGATGAGGATCAAGAAGGCCGGTTCCTGCGCATGACCGAGGAGCCCGGACGGCGGATTGCGCTGGACGTTGCTGTTCGCGAGTACGCTCGATCCGGCGACGAGGGCCCGGATGTGGCCCTTGTGGCGATTGCCCACGTCGGCGAGGCGTCGCTGTACGAAAAGATCCAGGCCATACTCGATGAATACGATGTCGTGCTGTACGAGTCGGTTCTGCCGCCGGGAGCAGCCGGCCCGAGCGGGGAGACCGAAGCCGAGCGTATTGAGTCGACAAAGACGTCGCTCGCACTGCTCGCCGGAATGGTCGAGTTGTACCACGAGGCGCAGCAGACATATCCCCATTCGCTCGATGATCTGTCGGCGATGTTCAGCGAAGTTGATGCCCGTCTGGTGACATGGGTGGACTCGACCTCCCGCGACGCATGGGGGCGCGACGTCGTGTATCGGATTGAGCACGACGATGAGACCGGAGAGGTGACCGGTTACACCGTCTACAGCCGCGGACCGGCGAACCGCAGCCCCGAGGATGCCGAACCGCAGCGGCTCAAGCCCGATGAACCGCTCGACCTGTCTGGTCTGACCGATCCGGACGGACTGCAGGCACAATTGGCGCAGGCCCTCGGCATGGAGTTCCAGTTGACAGCCATGTCGTACGGCCGGCCAAACTGGCGCGTCAGTGACCTGGCCCTCGACCAGGTGGAGCGCGAGATGCAGCGCCGCGGTGCAGACTTCGACGCGTTTGCGGGTGGCCTCGCGGGGACGACGTTCGCCAGTCAGGTCGTCCGGGTGCTGCTGCGAATGGTCGAAGCGGCTGATTCGATGATGGACGGCGCCATCGCCGACGCGGTCAAGGTCGCCATGATCGAACTGCTCAGCGATGAAGCGATGACGAGTCAGGCCCTCGATCAGATGGGCGAGGGGTTTGTCGAGGTCATTATCGATGAGCGGAACAAGGTCGCAATCGATGACCTCTCAGGCATCATCGACAACGAGCCCGAGGTCGAGCGGGTCGCGATTTTCTACGGGGCCGCCCACATGCCCGACTTCGTCAACCGGCTTGTCGAAATGGGCTACACCCGCGAAATCGACAGCCAGTGGATTACAGCAATGGAAGTCGACTTGGAGAACACCGCTGTCCCGCCGCGGCAACTGCAGCAGATGCGGCAGATGATCCGACATTCGCTCGAACAGCAGTTCCGTTGAATAGTGGTCGCCAGATCGGCAGCCGTTAGTCGGACGGAGATGAATGCTCGAAGTCGCGGGTATTGGCCCGGGGGATCCACTGCCTCATGTCCCGCATGGCGCCGGGGCTTGAGCTGCCGACGTGGCCGTCCGCAAAGAAAATGGCGGCGTTTCCGGTATGTCGACCGATCGGGATCGACGCTTCCTCAGCAATCACGACGATCGTAGAGATGTCCTCGACCGTGTCGCCGTCGATGGTTCCCCCTTCGCCGACGCTCCAGAGTTCGTCCTCGCCGAGACGAGGCGGCACGGCCTCGTAATGACCGTCCACATAGTCGCTGTGGTTGCGGTATTCGCCTTCTTCCACACGGGTGGTGGATGTGAAGACGATTTGGTTATCGGCGCGGCGGATGTGAGAGACCGTCCGGGCAACCACGTTCTCGGATGAGAATTTGGCTCGCGCGACTGTCTGGCCTGCGGCCTGCTGCATTTCGTAGTAGCCGCCGAGGTAATACCCGTTGTAACCGAACGGCGGGGTCTCTGCGATGGTCTCGGCATTCTCGCGAAGCAGTTGATCCTCCGCCTCACGATACCCGGCTACGGCCGATGGGTTGAAGCTGAGGAACGGAAGCAGTCGCCAGGTGTACGGTGCGGTGATCTCGAGGTCTTCGATCTCCTCGCCATCCTCATATTTGTAGTTTACGTCCCACGCTTCCTGCACATCTTCCGGGAGGTAGCCAGGCAGAAGCGAGCTGTTGTTCTGATTCGAGTACAACTCCCAGGACATGCCGTATTGCCGCAGGTTGTTTCGTTCCTGGGTCTTACGGCCCTGGGACTGGATCCCGCCGAGGACGGGCAGCAGCAAGGCAAGCAGGATCGCGATCACCGAGATCACAACCAGGATCTCCACGATCGTAAAGCCAGGGCGGGGATGGCGGTGTCGGCTTGATTTGTTCATTCCGGTTTCCTGTCTCAGTCCTATTCAGTTCCACCACGGTCATACAGGGACGGCTCGGCCGCCCGCGGCTGATTCAGCCATCCCGCGGACCCATTCGCGGCTGATCAGCACCCGATCAGTATATACGAGCCGCCGCGGCGGTGGATCCGTCGAATGATACGAATCACGGTTCATTTTCGGGCGTGAGCCACGAGGTGCGACAGATCGATGTGAGCATCTCCGGCGTCAGTGAGCGGTACGCCTCGCTGCC
>SLJD01000236.1 GCA_007135295.1 Phycisphaerales bacterium | reverse complement strand
TCGCCGTCGTCGATACATTCGACGCCATGACATCGATTCGTCCCTACCGTCCTGATGTCGACGAGTCGGCCGTCGATGAAGCCATTGCGGTGCTGCGTGAAGCGTCAGACCGCTGGTACTGGTCGGATGCGGTGGAGATGTTCCTGATTCTTCAGGAGCAGGGCAGTCTGGACTGGATTCGCCATTACTTCAACGACGTGCGAAGTTTGAGCCGGGTCGGTGTTCCCGGCACGGTTGACGAGATGCTCCGCGTTGGCCCTGATCAGCCAGCGCCGATTCGCAAGCCGAAACGGTAGCCCATCCGGGATCGGCAGTCTGCTTACGGCCGCTTCAGCATCTCAAGCATTTTGCGGGGGGACTCAGCTTCGGCGGTGCGGCAACTCAGTCGTGTTGCCTCGCACAGGGCGAGCAGTTTTTTCGAGTCCGGCGCCGGAGTTCGTGAATCGCGTTCACGGATCAGGTGCTGAATGTGCCCCGCGACGGCTCGGGCACAGCCCCCGGCTGAATCCGGTGGGGGGGAATCTTCCTCGGTCGTCCGGCCATCGCGGTCAATCCACTCGAACGTGTGATCGGTAATTCGCAGGCAGCCGCCGTCGCCGAGTACGGTCACGCCGCGCGACCATCGTCCCGCCTGGTCGGAGACGGTAACCGCGGCACACCTCTGATCGGAGAAACGGACATTCGCGGTTATCGTTCCTTCGAGGTCGACGAGTTCATCCGGCGTCGAGCCGAAAGGGCTGATCAGTGAAGCGTCGATCTGTTCCGCCGTCCCGCAGACAGACTCGAGGATGTCCATGGCATCGAAAAGACGCGAGAACAGTGAACTCTCTCCCGGCCGAGCGAGGAACTGGATCGCGACGGCATGGCGTTCGCCGAACGATTCGAATACGTCCTCAGCTGCGCGGAAGCCGTCGGACCGGCGCATGAGCGGCACGAAACGGACGGCGGCATCGGCCGGCGCGTCGAGCGCTTCGCTCATCGAAGCGGGGATCGGCTGGCTGGTCACCGTCCGCACTCCTCGGGCCTGAATCAGCCGCAGTGCCTCGGGGCCAATCGTTTCATCCGTTGCGATCCAGAAGAGGTCAGCTTCAGGATGCTGAATCGCCTGGCGGATGTCATGGACATGCTCCACGCCAAGAGACCTGCTCAGCGACGTGCCCTCATCGTCGTCCTCAGCGCCGACGGCGATGAGGGCGAGGGCCGCACGGTCTGCAACATCGCGGACGAGGTCGCTTTGCCGGGCGTCAGCCCAGACGATGATGCGGGGGCGATCGACCATGGGCCGCAGTGTATGCGTGACGCATATTTCCGCCAACGTCGGCCCTCCTGTGGATCAAACCTCCTGGCGGCACGGCTCGTATACACTGTTCAGCGGGAAGACGATCGCGGCCCGGAATGCCGGGCTGAGGAAAGTCCGAACACGACAGGACACGGTGGTGGGTAACGCCCACCGGCCCCCCCGGTCGCGGGGTCAGGGAAAGTGCCACAGAAAACAGACCGCCTACGGAGGCCGCTTTTCGGCCTCCCGGCAAGGGTGAAAAGGTGCGGTAAGAGCGCACCGCCCGGCTGGTGACAGTCGGGGCACGGTAAACCCCACCGCGTGCAAGCGCAAGCAGTCCCCGGTGAACACTGTTCACGTCCGTGGTCCGCGGATCTGATTCGTCAGCAGGGGACGGGTCGCGTGCTCGAGGCCGTCGGCAACGGCGGTCCGAGAGAAATGATCGTCAGCGGCAGCACGCCGCCGGACAGAATTCGGCTTATTCCCACCAGCGACCACCGGCGGGCGCCCCCGCGGCGTCCGCCATTTTATGTATGTCCCGGTCATCCGCGACCGATTCGATAGCCGGAACCGAAGCGGTTTGATCGGGCAATTTGCGATAGACGTCATAGACCCCGTTGATCACAAACTGCACGGCGATGACGGCAAGAATCAGACCGAAGAGCTTGGTGGCGATCTCCTTGCCCGTGTCCCCAAGGTACCGGACGATGTACTTGGAATTCACCATCATAATGTAGCACGTCCCTGTGGCGAGGAGGACCGCCAGCAGCACCACGCCAATGTGCCAGAAGCTCGGCGCTGTGCTTGAAAGAATCATGACGGTGGCGATCGCCCCCGGGCCGCTGATGAACGGGATCGCCAGCGGGATCACCGAGACGTCGCGGGCGATCCGTCCGGCCTGCTGGGCCATGTCATGCTCATCCGTATCCGATCCGCCTTCGTTCTCGTCAGAACCGGTGCGGATCATTCCCATGGCGATACCAAAGAGAATGATTCCTCCGGCGATGCGAAACGCTTCGAGGGTGATGCCAAAGAGTTGAAAGATCGCGCCGCCGATGAGAGCAAAGGTCACCAGCACCGCGCTCGAGATCATCACCGCCCTCCGTGCGGTGTGAGTCCGCCGCTGCTCCGATGCCCGCGGCAGCAGGGATACGAAAACAAACGCCGTCGTCAGCGGATTGACGATAACAAAAATGCCCGCGATCGAGATGAGCAGGTATTGAAAGAATTCCGCGACGTTCACGGCTGATCATCCTGCAGCAGATCATGGCCGGGCAGCGAATCCGTCGGCAATCCGGTGGTGGGGGCCGTCGTCTGTCGCAGCGCTTCATACACCGCCGTGCAGACGACTGTCGCCAGATTGAGGCTGCGGGCATCGGGGTTCATCGGCAATGTGACGCGTGACTCCTCTCCGAATTGGCGACTGACCCAGCCGTGGATCTCCGGTGGGACGCCAACCGTTTCCTTCCCGAAGAGCAGGTAGTCTCCGGGTTCGAACGTTGCTTCCCAGTGGGGCCGGGCCGTCCGCGTCGTGTAAAGCCAGAGACGGCGAGGATGCTCGTGTTCGAGAAACGCCTCCCAGTTCGCGTGTTCGACGCAGTCAACCAGGTGCCAGTAATCAAGCCCCGCCCGGCGCAGCGCCTTCTCCGACATGTCAAAGCCGATCGGATGGATGATGTGCAGCCGCGCATCCACCGCCGCAGCCGTCCGGCCGATGTTGCCGGTATTGTTCGGAATCTCCGGGTTAAGCAGAACAATATTGAAACGTGGGGCGCTCATGGTGCGTCGATGCTCTCCGTAATCTGCTGAATCGCCGCGTCGAACGGCGGGTCGTCGCCGTCAGCATACCGGGGGTCAAACGGCACTTCTTTCGTCGGCTCGACACCGCGGCTCTCAAGGCGAACACCATCCACCCGCACATCCATGACGGCAATCAGCCGCAGACTGTCGTCACTCAACACAAAGGGCCGCCCGCCGAGCACCGCTCCAGCCGTCCGTGTGCCGATCAGCGGAACACCTTCGGCCCGAAACACATGGGCGAGCACTTCCTTGCCGCTGCGGGAACCATGGTCAATCAGCACCGCCAGCGGCCGGTCCCATTGCCAGGAAGGAGCCGTATCTTCGTTGCGGATCACGTGCTCTTCGCCGTCGCGGTCAATCAACGTCAATTTCGGCGCGCGGTCAACAAAGGATAGGGCATACTCCGGTGACGCGCCGCCCCATCCGCCGCGCAGATCGAGAATGAGCGCGTCGGCGTCACGCAGCGGCCCGATGGTCAGCAGTTTGCCGAGCGTCTCATGCGCTTCGCGGCCGGCGTACGAATACACTCGCACATACCCCACGCTGTGGCCGCCGGACTCAAGTACCTTCACACTGTCCCGCATCGCCCGCAGCAATGACCGCTGCGGGTGAATAACCCGGGGAGTAACCTGGCGCATGACCGGGCGGATATCCTCTTCGTCACGACGCTCGTCATCACCGCGGCGGCGGATGGTCAGCGTGACCGGCTTGCCGGCCCGGCCTTCAAACGATCGGACGGGATGAAACGGCCGGCCGTCGGCTTCCAGTACTTCGTCCCCGACTCGCAGACCCGCTTCGTCCGCCGGGCCGCCGGCGCGAATCTCGGCAATGAATTCCCGGCCGTCGATGCGTTGCGTGACCATTTCCAGCCCCACGTAGCTGACGCCTTCCGGGCCGAAGAGCCGCTCCACGTCATCCTCGATCGCCGGCGCGTAGATGTCGAGCAGTTCGTAGTACGCGGTCTCATCCGGCGTGTACCGGGCGGTGTGCGAGGCGTCGAGGGCATCGAGCATGGCCCCGGGGTTGTCAGGAACACCGTCGAGACGCTCCAGGCGATCAGGGTCATGGAAGTGTCGGTCGAGCAGCGCCCGCACTTCGCTCGCCAGCGCCGCATCATCCGCCGCCGCGCCCGCCTCCGGCGCCATTGCGGCGGCCGCGGCCGTCACGGAGACCAGCAGCGCGATCGGAGTGGATCGATTTGATCGGACCATCGCCGGCAGTATACGGCCGCGCCGCCGGCAACTGGTGCATGGCCGTGTCGCTTCGGATATAGTGGATTTCACGAATTGAGCCGGTTCCTTTACCGTTTCGCTGTTGTCGCAGAATCGCAGGAGATCGCAGATGTCCACGCACTCGACGCACGCTATCCGGAACCTTGCCCTCACCGGCAGCGCCGGCACCGGGAAAACCACCCTCGTCGAAGCCATGCTCCACGCCGCCGGCGTCATCGGCCGGGTCGGTCGCGTCGAGGACGGCAATACCTTCTGCGACTATGACGAGCTTGAGAAGGAGTTCGGGCACAGTCTCGACAGCACGCTCGTGTATTTCGGTCACAGTGACGCTCACATCAACCTGATCGACACACCCGGGTCGCCTGATTTCATCGGCCGGGCCATGAGTGTCCTGCCCGCTGTCGAAACATGCGCAATCGTCATCGACGCGGCGGCCGGCATCGAAACGATCACCCGTCGGATGATGAAGCTCGCCGACGAGCGCAACATCCCGCGGCTTATCGTCATCAACAAGATCGACACCGGTGATGACCTCGCCGCTCTGCTCGAGCAGATTCAGGAGACATTTGGCTCCATCTGCCAGCCGATCAACCTGCCCGCCGATGGCGGCGCAAAGGTGGTTGACTGCTTTCAGAACAACACCGGCTCGAGCGATCTCGGCGATGTGAGCACTTTCCACACCGGCATCGTCGATCAGGTGGTCGAAACCGACGAAGCACTCATGGAGAAGTACCTCGAATCCGGCGAGGTCAGTCCCGAGGAACTCCATGAGCCCTTTGAGAAGGCCCTGCGCGATGCGCATCTCATCCCGATATGCTTTGCCTCCGCACGCCAGAATGTCGGCGTGAGCGAACTCATGGACGTCATCGCATCGCTCTGCCCAAACCCTTTGGAAGGCAATCCCCGACCGTTTGAACGCGTCCGGGATTCCGGTGACATCGAAGCGTGGACGCCGACGCCTGATTCCGATCAGCCGCTCGTCGCTCACGTGTTCAAGGTCTCCTCGGACCCGTTTGTCGGCAAGCTCAGTTATTTCCGCGTCCATCAGGGGCGGCTCAAGGCTGACACCCAGCCCCGCGTCGACGATCACAAGAAGCCCGTTCGTGTCTCACACGTTTTCAAGGTCCGCGGCAAGCAGACCGAAGAGACGGCCGAACTTGTCGCCGGCGACATCGGTGCCGTATCCAAGATCGATGAGATCAATTACAACAGTGTCCTGCACGCCAGTGAGGAAGATCACGGCCTGCGATTGAAGCACCTGCCGCTGCCGCGGCCGATGTACGGCCTGGCGATCGAGGGAACGTCAAAGGGCGCCGAATCGAAGATGAGCGAAGCGCTGACCAAGCTCACCGCCGAGGACCCGACGCTCGAGATCGAACGCGTCCAGTCCACCGGCGAAACGGTGCTGCGCGGGCTCGGCGAGCAGCATCTGCGAGCCAAACTCCGGATGCTCAAGGACCGCTACGGCATTGAGGTCGAGACGAAACCGCCGCGCGTCGCTTACAAGGAAACCATTACTGGAAACGCTGAGGGCCATCACCGACACAAGAAGCAGACCGGCGGGGCCGGGCAGTTCGGCGAGGTCTACCTGCGAATCGAACCGCTCAACGGCGATGAGGACGGCGTCGTCGACGGCCTGCTGTTCGTCGATGACACCTTCGGCGGTTCGATCCCCAAGCAGTTCATGCCCGCGATCGAAAAGGGCATCCGCCAGGTCATGGCCGAAGGCGCGATCGCCGGCTATCCCATGCAGGACGTCAAAGTCAGTGTCTATGACGGCAAGCACCATCCGGTCGACTCCAAGGAAGTCGCCTTCATCACCGCCGGCAAGAAGGCGTTTGTCGATGCCGTGCAGAAGGCCAGCCCCGTCCTGCTTGAGCCCTTTGTCGCTATGGAGATCACCGTCGCGGCGGACATGATCGGCGACATTACGTCCGACATCTCCGGCAAGCGCGGCCGCGTGCAGGGCACCGACATGCTGCCGGGCAACCAGGCGATCGTCTCCGCCCAGGTCCCGCTCTCGGAAGTGATGACCTACGCCAGCCAGCTCAAGTCAATGACCGGCGGCGCGGGTTCCTACACCATGGAGTACAGCCACGACGAACCTGCCCCGCCCAACATCCAGGCAGAGATCGTCGCCCAGTTCAAGCCAACTCACGACGAAGATTGATTCTCAATGCTTCGAGTCCAAGGCTATGCCTTGGAAGGATGCGCTTCGCACGGCCCCCTTCGCGGGCCGGCAGGCGGTCCCATGCAGTCACTCTTCCGTTCTCTGCCCGGAGCCCGGGCTGACGGCAGTTATTCGCATCAATCCCCAGAACCAGCCCGCCTTGAACCGTTCGACGGCATCGATCTCGAATCCCGCCTGACCGACGAGTTCCGTCAGTTCCGCCCGTGTTCGAACGTCTCGACGATGTCGGCCGACAAGCCGCAGCCACCCGTGCAGCGCGAGCATGGTCGGGTACTCACGGCACCAATCGACAAGAATCAGCCACCCGCCCGGCCGGAGCACTCGGTGAAACTCGGCGAGCCCGTCCATCGGCCGCTCGACAAGGTGAAACGCATTGTTGCATGTCAGCACATCAAACGAAGCGTCGTCGGCTGGCAGCGACTCGGCCCGCCCAACGTCCCATTGATACGACTCGTGACCGTCAAAGCGATGCCGGGCAACTTCAACCATGTCCGGGCTGATGTCCACGCCGAGCAATTCCAGGTCCGGTCGACGATGACGCAGCATTTCCCCGAACAGTCCCGTCCCGCACGCGACGTCAATGATCCGCTTCGCATCCTCCGGAATCGCCTCGACCGCCTTTGACAAGGTTCGGCGACTGTAGACCGCAAACCGGCGATCGTAGATTGGCGCGTACGTCGCGTACCGGCTGACCAGGTCGCGATAGTTCTCCGACACATCGTCGCCTGAAGCAGCGGAATTCGTGGTGTGATCCCCGGGGTCGTGTTTCGTCTGTGGTTGACTGCTCATTGCCGCATCCTACTCCAACGGGTTCCGGCGGCGGGAGATCGATGCACTCCCGGAGCGAGCGTGCCGGCAAAGCGAATCGGAGGCAGTGTGAGCCCCTTGCGGTGAGAGCGGAGGGGCATGCGCACCAGGCCCCGGCATGTTCCCCGAACTTTCGGGCCGGACAACACAGGTGGGGAGGATGCGGGTACCCTGTGGGGTTCACTGTTGTTGTTTCCGACACCGATCAGGTCAGAGAGGATCATGCCAGAACGTTTCGATTACATGCAGGTGCCGCCCGGCGCGAAGATTCCCAGCGTCGTTAACGCGGTTGTCGAGATTCCCAAGGGCCGTCGCAGCAAGTTTGAGCTGGACAAGGAGACCGGTCTGCTCAAGCTCGACCGGTACCTGTATTCGTCAAGCCATTACCCCGGCGACTATGGATTTATTCCTCAGACCCTTGCCGAGGACAACGATCCGCTGGACATCCTCGTGATGGTCAACGAGCCGACGTTCAGCGGCTGCCTGATCGAGGCCCGGGTCATCGGTCTCTTCCGGATGCGTGACCGCGGGTCAAACGACTTCAAGGTCCTCGCCGTACCGAACACGGACCCGCTGTTCGGCGAGTATCAGGACATCGGCGACGTCCCCGCCCACTTTCTGCGCGAGGTCGACCATTTCTTCGGTACCTACAAGCAGCTGGAAGGCGCTGAGGTTGAAACCCTCGGCTGGATGCCTGCAGCCGAAGCCATCGAAGAAGTCAATGCATGCATCCAGCGATACCCGGCCAATCCTGACACCCTTGCCATCGATCCGCCGCAGCATTCCCCGGAATCCGCGGAAGAGTCGGTCAATGCACAATCGCCTTCTCGAAAGTCCGAGTGAAGTTCAGCTGCAGCTGACGAAAGTGGC
>SLJD01000374.1 GCA_007135295.1 Phycisphaerales bacterium | reverse complement strand
CTGGCGTGGACCGACTTTGACACCATCGGGCAGAACAACGCGGACGTGCTCATTCTCCGCGGCGATGCGCGGCGGGCGATCTGGTCCGAAGACATGTGGCAGCGCTCGCTGTACGTGGTCATGGAAGCGGGGGCGGATCGTGACAGCGCCGCCGACCTGCTCGGGTGGATGCGGCAGCGGATCGCCGGGCGGCTGGTGTACCTCGGTTCTCATCGCATTGACGACGGTTCGGGCGGCCGGCGCACATTGCTCATCAATCGCGTGGCTGAGCCGAAGCGCAACCCCAAGCCGCGTCGGTACCTGACCCCGCTCATGGGCGTGCGGGGGTTCTTCGATCATCTCAACGCGAGCGGCATGCGGTACGCGGTGCTGCGCTGGTTCGATCGGCTTCCCGCGGTCGGGCCGGGTGAAGACATTGACATGCTGATCGCGGATGAGGACCTGCCCGCACTGGCGGCGCTTTTTGACGCCGAGCCGGGCGTGATTCCATTCGACGTGTATTCGGTCAGCGGCCTGCCGGGCACGCATTACCACAACGTCGCGTATTTTCCCCCGCCGCTGGCCGAGCGATTACTCGACCGCGCGGTGCGGCGAAACGGCATCCGTGTTCCATCGCCCGACGATCACTTTGACAGTCTGGCGTATCATGCGCTGTACCAGAAAGGCGAAGCGAGCGGCCTGGCGACGACGACGGTCGACTGCCGGCCTGTTGAGCGCCCGAAGCGCGACTTCGCCGGCGCGCTGACGTCGCTCGGCGAGGCGGTCGGAATCTCCTGCCCGGCGACGATGGAGTCGCTTGATGAACTGCTCGCTGAGCGCGGCTGGCGTCCGCCGCATGACACGCTGCTGACGCTCTCCGGCCTGAATCGCTGGGTGAGCAACCGGTTCTTTCCGACGTGCGAGGTGCCCCCGGCGGATGAGCGCGGCCTGGCGGTGTTCGTTGTCCGCGAGCGCGGGGTGGAGCTTGGCATGGTCGAGGAGATCGAGCGGCTTCTCGTGGCGCGCGGCTTCCACCTGCTTGCCCGCAAGGATCTGTCAGATGGTGATCGGGAGGCCTGCCGGCTGCGCATGCGTGGCGGGAACTGGAGCGCAGCGCTCGACCCGGTCTCTGGCGGCGGGCCGGCGGTGGTTCTGGTGACGGGCGACCCGATGCCCGCCCGCGTGCCGCCGCACTTGCGCGATGAATGCCCGCATTCCGACAACGCCCGCGTGATCTCCGCCAAACGCCGCATCCGTGATGCGCTCAACCGGCGCCTGCCGGCCGATGAGCACTGCAACGTGCTTCATTCGAGCGACAACGATGAGCAGGCGCGGCAGTACATCCGCATCGCCATGCCTGAGCAGGAAGAGGCGATTCTTGCGCAGATGCGGGGGCTGCATGAAGCGTTCGCCCCGTCGCCGGAACGCCGGGCCACGCTGACGGCCTACGGCATGCGCGCGCGCCTCGAAGTCGTCGAAGACGCCGGCCGGATGGTTGTCCGAAAGACGTTCCGCCCCGGCTGCGAGGTGTACGCAGCGCGGGAACGGTTTGTCATGGAAGACCTCGGCCGGGACTGTAATGCGGTGCCGCCGCTTCTCGACGCGAGTGACCGTTCAGTCACCATGCCGCATTACGATGACGTCCTTGCAAATGCAAAGCGGCGCGGCCGGCTGCTGCCGCTCAAGGTTGTGCGGCAGGCGGTGGATGCGATCGCGTACTTTCACCGCCGCGGGTATACGCTGATCGACTTTCATCCGCTCAATGTTCTGCTCGATCGCCGGCATGGCGTAAAGATCGTGGATTTCGAGTACTGCCAGCGGTACGAGAACACGCCGCCTTCACTCGACGCGTGTTATGAACTCGCCGGCGTGCCGGATGATTTCGGCGGCGACCGGCCGGAACTTGTTGATTATCTCGGCGATCCGTACACGATCATGTGGCGGCCGTACACCGGGCTGTCGCTTCGCAGTCTCCTGCACGATCCGGTGTGGCTACAGCATCTCAAGCGAACCGCGGAACGCGCCCGGCGGGCGGCGTCATCAATCGGTTCAGCATGGCAGGCCGGCGCGGGCGCGGTCGGCGGGTGGATCGACCGCGTGCTTCTGCCATTTGGTGAACGGCGGATCGCAGCAATGAAAGAGCGGAAAACGATTCCCCCGGCCGTGACCGCCGCGGCACACGAATCATCGCCGCAGCACCACCGCCCCGAGCGACCGGCCGAGCCGGCGGGCGCAGCGCGCCCCGAACTCGTTCAGGAGTAGGGGGTTCGGGAGTAGGGCGCCCGGGAGTAGGCGGGGGCGGAAGCAGGGCGTCTTCGCGGGCGCGGCGTTTCGGGAGAACGGTGCCGTTCCCGCGGCGGACGAATGCTTCAATCAGTCCCGGCGAGCAGATGATGGATCTCACGGCTGATCCGGCGGGCGGCTTTCGTATACGTCAGGTGTTCCAGGACGTGGTGGCGCTGTTCGCGCATGATCTCATCACGCCGATCGGCATGGTCGAGGAATTCGTCAAGCCGCCGCTCGACGCTCGATGCATCGTTGAACGTGACGTCTTCAAGCCGCGGGAGCAACGGCCGGTCGGCCCGAACGTGGTACGACTTCTGCCGCGTTCGTGTCAGGGTGACGGGGTCCGCGTCATCGGCAAGCACCTGGGCGCGGCGGATGAGGTCATCGAACGCCTGCTGTTCGTGCTTCGGCACGGCCTGCCGCGCCTGCTGTGTCGTCATGACCGTATCGTCGCAGTACGACTCGAGGTACCGGCAGATCTCGGGAATCAGCCGGTCGCCGGGGTGTTCGCGCACGAGGAAGAACCCGCCGGCTGCGATGCCGTCCAGCAGCCGCTGGTGCAGGCAGATGAACGGAACGATCTGCAGGTTGATCCGCGCGCGGCGGGTGATGTCCTCAAGTTCAGGGCCGTACTCGACCGGGCCGTGCGCGTGGTTGGCAAGGTCAGGGTCGCGGTTCCACCCGTTGCCGTAAATCGCCAGCGTCAGGCCGCGACGGTCGGCGGCGTGCTTGATCCACATCAGCGCCTGTCGGCGGTAGAGGCGGTTGTTGAGGTGGTCGAAAAGCAGATTGAGCACATGCCGCTTGCTTTCGCCGTATGGAATCGGCCGGCCGGCTTTCTGCTCCGTTCGTTCGACGAATTCGCGCAACTGGCGGCGGGTCTGGATCTGAAGCGGCGAAGCGCCGGATGCGGCCTGCTGCGCGTCTTCGTTGTATGCGTCGATCAGCGCCCGGCCGGCGTGTTCCATGAATGCGCGTTCTTCGCCGGTCCGACATTCGGCGAAAAGCTGCTCAAGGCGCTGCTCGGGCTGCTCCGGAGCGTGCGAGACGTAGACGAGATCATCGCCGTCGCACGTCCACGAATCCGGGAGCTTCACCGGCCGGGTCAGCTTGCCGATCTCGATGCACTGCCTCGGCGGGTAGTCGTACTCGCCGGCGTACTTGTACTTCTGCGCGGTGACGATGAACTGTCGGCGATCGACGGCCCGGCCCGCTTCGGTCGTGGTCAGGTTCGGCATGTGGTCCTGAATCCAGCAGATGTGCGGGACGGACGGCGGCAGCGTCGGCAGATCGCGGCGGAGATAGTTCAGGGTGAGCACGACGTCCGGGCGGAACGAATCAAGCGCATCGACCATCGAGGCGAACGAGTGTTTCTCATGCGGCTGCTGCTCGATGAGCGTTCGCGTCTCCCAGCCGAGCGACTCGAAGGCGTCGGCGATGTCCGCGGTCGAGTATTGCAGCACAGTCGTCAGGCGCGACGTCATCAGCAGCAGGCGCGGCGGACGGGGCGGCGATTCACCGAGCAGCGCAGCGACATCATCGTCCGTTCGGCCGTCGACCCACTGGCGGAACGCTTCAAGGCGCTCGGCGGCGCGCTTGTTGATGTCGCCGGCGATCTGCTCAACGGTGTTCTGCGCGGCTTTCTGCATGGCTGGCAGCCCGAGGTACATCCTCGGCGCGGGCAGCATGAGGCGGCTCTGCATGCTCTCGCGGATCTGCCCGGCCCACTGCTCGCCGACGGACCAGATGAAGCGCTGCTGGTCGATCGGGCCGTGCGGGCCGGTGAAGTCGTGGAGCATCATCGCATGCAGCAGCCGGGCCGGGTCCGGTTCGATGATGTAGACGCAGAGTTCCGCGTCCATGAATTTCCTGGGGGGATGGTCCGCAAGCCAGCGCAGGATCCGCCCGTCGCCGGCGCTGAGCAGGGCGATCGCGGGCAGGTCGCGGAAGTGGTCGTGGTGGTTGCGGAAGAGGTCGCTGACGGTCGGAACGGTCTTCTGCAACGGGCTGAGCGAGGTGAAGCCGCCGCCCGAGCGTTGGAAGACCGTCATGCCGCCCATCGGATCAGGGGCGATGCGGTATTGTTCGTCGCCCGCCGCGACGGCTTGCAGGGCCTCATTCAGCAGGCGGGCGACCTCGGGGTGCGAACGTTCCATGGCGGCAAGGTTCGCGGCGAGCGTCTGCTGGAGTCTCTGCTCGCTGACGGGCTGAGTGGCGGCGGCCGTGGCGGTGGGGGGCATGTCGCGGATCCTCATTTTTGCTGGCGGAGCCGGGCTTCACTGGCCGAGCCGGTTCTCACTGGCCGAGCCGGCGGGCTGGTGGTGGTGTCTGGCGGCCGGCTCCAATCAACGACTATCGACGCGGCACGTTCCGACGGTGCAACAATCAGGGGCTGACCGCCGGGAGCAGAGGAATTTTTCGAGTCCCGGGGGGCCGGTGGCGGCTGGAGCGGCTGATTCAGGCGGTCGATCGGGAGAATTTCGCTGGGGCAAAATTTCGCTGGGATAGTTCAGTCATCGCGCCGATGTGACTACCATCCATGCGCTTATGAACGAAGACCCCACAACATCCATGGGCCGTGCCGCTCCCGAGGGGAACGCGGCCCCCCGCACGCCGCCTGATCCCGCGGCGACCAAGGCCCCGGCGACCGATGCCCCAGGGACCGGATCAGCCGGTCGGGCCCGTGACTGGGCGCCGACGTCCTGGCAGGATCGCCCGGCCGCTCAGCAGCCGGAGTATCCCGACGAAGCGGCACTGAAGAAGGTGCTCGCGGAACTCTCGACGCTGCCCCCGCTCGTGACGACGTGGGAGATCGAGTCGCTCAAGAGTCAGATCGCGGAAGCCGCGGCCGGCGAGCGGTTCCTGCTGCAGGGCGGGGACTGCGCCGAGCGGTTCGACGACTGCCAGTCGACGATGATCGCCAACAAACTCAAGATCCTGCTTCAGATGTCGCTCGTGCTCGTGCACGGCACGCAGAAGCGGGTCATCCGCGTCGGGCGGTTCGCCGGCCAGTACGCCAAGCCGCGCTCCGCCGAAACCGAAACGGTCGACGGCCTCGAACTGCCGACGTACCGCGGCGATTCGATCAACCGCGTGCCGTTCAGTGAGGCCGACCGCCGGCCGGACCCGCAACTGCTGCTGCGCGGCTACGAGCGGGCGGCCCTGACGCTGAACTTTATTCGATCACTGATCGACGGCGGCTTTGCGGACCTGCACCATCCGGAGTACTGGAACCTCGGCTTCGTCGAGCATTCGCCGCTCGCCTCGGAGTATTCGCGCATTGTCGAGTCGATCGGCCATTCGCTGCGGTTCATGGAAACGCTCGCCGGCGTCGAGGTCGGGCAGATCAACCGCGTCGATTTCTTCACGAGCCACGAAGGCCTGCACCTGCTCTACGAACAGTCGCAGACCCGGCAGGTGCCGCACCGCACCGGCTGGTACAACCTGTCCACGCATTTCCCGTGGATCGGGATGCGCACGGCAAAGGTTGATGAAGCGCACGTGGAATACTTCCGCGGCATCCGCAACCCGGTGGCGATCAAGATCGGGCCTGCCATGACCAACGACTGGCTTGCGGAGCTGCTCGATGTGCTGCACCCGGACAACGAACCCGGCCGGCTGACGCTGATCCACCGCATGGGGGCGCACGGCATCGCTGAGCACCTGCCCCGGCTGATCGAAGCGGTTCAGCGCAGCGGCAAGCAGGTGCTGTGGGTCTGTGATCCGATGCACGGCAACACGGAGACCACCGCGGACGGGATCAAGACCCGAAAGTTCGAGCACATCCTCGCTGAGCTCGAACAGGCGTTTGAGATTCACGCGAATGCGGGGACGTACCTCGGCGGCGTGCACTTCGAACTGACCGGCGAGGACGTGACCGAATGCACCGGCGGCGCGCGGGGGCTGTCCGAAGCGGACCTCAAACGCGCGTACCGCACGCACGTCGACCCGCGGCTGAATTATGAGCAGGCGCTGGAGATGGCCATGCGCGTCGCCCGGCGGGTGGGGTGATCGGCGCGATCGGCCCGGCAGTAGGCCATTGCTATTGTTCGCAGAGCTGTTCGAACAGGTCGCGAATGATGGCCCGGGCTTCCGCTGTATCGATCTCATCAGCGGCTTCGCGAAGGGCGGCTCGGCGATCGGCGTTCAGCGGAATGTCGTCGCGTATGAGTTCGGCTGCAGCGGTCTCGATCGCGGCTTCGTCGGATTGACGCAGTAGTTCAACAAGGGTGTTGAACGCATGCTCGTCAGTGAAGCGAACGGCGCTTTCGAGATCCCGATCAACAATGCGGTGTACGAATGGCAGGCGTTTCTCAATCGGAACCGACGGGTTGGCAAGCGCGAGCGCGTAGAGTTCGAGGATTCGTTGTCCCTCCTCGTCGCTGTAGAACTCCGGCATTGTCGTCACGATTGAAGCAAATTGCTCCAATTGCGACAGGGCGGATGTGATCTCTCCGCCGTCCCACATCTCCTGTGACTCGTCATAATCACTTGTCGCCAGCGACTGCATGAATGTAAACCATACGTCGCGAGTTTCTTCATCGTTCAAGCGGGAGAGAAGCAGGTATCGGGCAGGCGCTGTCAGATGTGCCGGCGGCGAGGCAGCGATTTTTCTGACAATGGCATCGGCTCGTCGGTCATTTTCTGACTCTGGAGAAGCGGCGTGGTATTCAGCGATCACTGTGTCGATTGCCCATGTCCCGAACCCGGCGCGATCGTTGAGCGCGAGATCATGAAGCTGTTCCCACTGCCCTTCGCCCGATGCGTTCAGAATGCCGGCCAGTCTCTCGATCTTTTCCAGGTCTTCTACGTATGTGTCTGTTTGAGGACGAGCGAGGCCGTACCGGTTTGACCAGAGGTGCCGCACACCGCCGCCCAGTATCCTCTGCGGAGAGCCGTATCCCCTGTCGACAATGAAGATCACGACCTCCTCGTCCGGCTGGAACGGCGGATCGATCGGGAGAACACGCTGGCGGATCCTCGGCTGCTGTGTGTGGTAGGCCCCCGTTTCCAGCCGGTGCCCTTCGAGTTCCTCGTCGCCGGCCAGCACTTCTGCGACGACAAACGTGCTGTTGTACGTTCCGGGTTCATAGTCAACGTCTGGGAAGCCGCTGTCGTGCCAGCCGTCAGGATCCGACGCCTCATACGGATCAACCAACGAGGAATCGATTATCTGTACGCGGGCAATTGTAACATTGCTGAATGGTATCAATGGCTCGAAATCGCCGGCTCCGGTCCGGGCCGCGAGCAGTGCGAACAGGAATATGAGCGTGATGTTCATGGTCGACTGCATCGTTTGACCGCCTGTGTCATCGTCTCTTTCGATCGGGTCACCGTTGCTGCTCGTAATGTCGGATTGCACGCTGAAACTGTGTGTCCAGAACCTGTTGCGCGGCGGCACGCAATACCGGCTCCGGATCGTGTTCGGCCATCATCTCGAAGGGCTCGCGCAGTTCCGGGGCGATGATGAACTCGCCGTCTTTCTCCTCAACGACAGCTTCTTCCTCAGAGTACGACGTCAGCATGGCCCACGCGGCCTGCCGGCGGACGTCGGCATCGTGATGCGTCATCGCCTCGCGCGCGATGGCCCTGGGCGCCGCCCGTTCGTCGGGTTCAACGTTGAATGTTCCCCTGGTCTGCGACCCGAACTGCGAGATCGCAGCGACGATGGCTTCCGCCTCCACCGCGGGCCTGTCGGTGATCCCGTCATCGTCGAGGTCGAACACGTCAAGCGCGTACGTGATGCCGGCGATGGGCGGGATTGCAATGGCCGCCATCATGCGGACATCCGGCTCAATCTCATCATCGCGGTAGAGCCGTTCGATGGCGGGAAAGAACTCCCGGGCATGTTCCCGGGTCTCAGACAGCAACGTCAGGACGCGGAGTCTCTGCCGACCAACGTCGTCATCGCTCAGCAAAGGCCCAATCCCTTCGACCATGCGGGGGTGCCAGCGATCGGG